>NZ_JBFOCN010000105.1:0-67564 GCF_040907815.1 Aeromonas sp. s6 | reverse complement strand
CCCCATGCCGAACTCAGAAGTGAAACGCTGTAGCGCCGATGGTAGTGTGGCATTCGCCATGCGAGAGTAGGACACTGCCAGGCACCCAATTAAACAGTGATGTGCAAAATCACGTTACTGGCTGCGAGGATGACACCTCATAAAGAAGCAGCAAAAGATTTAGCGAAAGCTAACCGAATGCGGAGCGGTAGTTCAGTCGGTTAGAATACCGGCCTGTCACGCCGGGGGTCGCGGGTTCGAGTCCCGTCCGCTCCGCCACTAAATTGAAAGGCCTTCCCTGTCGGGAAGGCCTTTTTGCTTTCTGGCGTCTGGATAAGAGCTCAGGGAACAAGAGGCAACCGGCGGGTCTGAATCGCCACTTGTCACGGACAACCCGCCTCTTCCCCCCTGTGGTGATTGCGTGTCTGGCATTGTCCCTTTACCCAGGGCTTACCCTTCGCTCTGGTTTGCCTTTGTTCCTCCATCTTTTCCCAACCCTGCCAATCGGCCGGGCTTTGTCGTGTCTGGAGATGAGCACCGCAAGCGCGAAAATACGCTCTGGCCGAGAGTGCCAGAGGACCATCGGGAGCTCATATGCGGATAAGAGATAAGCAAAGCGCTTTTTCTTTCTTCATGGAATATGCATAAGCGGGCATGCTGTACTCAACCCAACGATATGGAGTATCACCATGAAACTGCGAATGACCGCTCTCACCGTTCTCTCCCTGCTGGCTCTCGGTCAGGTCCAAGCCGCCGAGGTGCGGCTGCTGAATGTCTCCTATGACCCGACGCGGGAGCTGTTCCAGGAGTACAACAGTGCCTTTGCCAAGGAGTGGAAGGCCAAAACCGGCGACGATGTGGTGGTGAGCCAGTCACACGGTGGCTCAGGCAAACAGGCTCGTGCCGTGGTGGACGGACTGGAGGCTGATGTGGTCTCCCTGGCGCTGGCCTATGACGTGGATGCGGTGGCCAAGGCAGGTCTCACCGCCAGCGACTGGGAAGGGCGTTTGGCCAACAATGCCTCTCCCTACACCTCCACCATCGTCTTCCTGGTGCGCAAGGGGAATCCCAAGCAGATCAAGGATTGGGGCGACCTGGTGCGCAAGGATGTCGCCATCATCACCCCCAACCCCAAGACCTCCGGCGGTGCGCGCTGGAATTATCTGGCTGCCTGGGGCTATGCGCTGAAGAAAAGCGGCACTGAAGAGGGCGCCAAACAGTTTGTCAGCGATCTGTTCAAGAATGTGAAGGTGCTGGACTCCGGGGCACGTGGCGCCACCACCAGCTTCATCGAACGCGGGCTCGGGGATGTGTTGCTGGCCTGGGAAAATGAAGCGTTGCTGGTGCTCAATCAGCCGGGTACCAGCGACAAGTTCGAACTGGTGGTGCCCTCGGTCTCCATCCTGGCCGAGCCGCCGGTAGCCGTGGTGGACAAGGTAGCCAAGAAGCATGGTACCGAGGCCGTCTCCAAGGCTTACCTCGAGTATCTCTACTCCGACGAAGGGCAGCGCATCATCGCCAAATACCACTATCGTCCGAGCAATCCGGCGATCCTGAAGGAGACAGCGGCCCAGTTCCCCAACCTGACGCTCTTTACTGTCAAGGATCTGGAAGGAGATTGGGACAAGGCACAGAAGAAGCACTTTGCCCAGGGCGGATCGTTTGACCAGATTTACCAACCGGGCCGCTAAGAGACGCAGGCCCCTGTGACAACAGATAGGAGTACCACGATGAACAAGATCCTTCTGGTTCCCGGTCTGCACAACAGTGGGCCGGATCACTGGCAGAGCCGCTGGCACCAGCAATTTCCCCAGTGGCAGAGAATGATGGGTCTGCCCTGGGACAAGCCGGATCTCACGGTCTGGAGCGCCAAGCTGGCGAGCAAGCTCAGGAGCCGGCGCAGCCGGGTCCACCTGGTCGCCCACTCCTTCGGCGCTCTAACGGCCATCGCTGCCGCCAGACTGCAACCAGACAAGGTCTCTTCCATCTTCATCGTTGCCCCTGCCGATCCTGCCCGTTTCGGTATCCCGGATGAGGTGTTGACGGGGTCCATCAAGGTCTCTGCCCAGTTGATCGCCAGCCGCAATGACCCCTGGATGAGTTTCGAGCGGGCAGAGTTCTGGAGCCGGCAGTGGCAGGTGCCGTTGTTCGATGCGGGGGAAGTGGGCCATATCAATGCCCAGTCCGGCCATGGGGAGTGGCACCAGGGGCTCGCTTTGCTCAGCACCCTATACCGCCGTGCCGAAATGGTGGTGGAGCCTGCTCCTGCCGAGTGGGGCAAGCAGGCCGCACTCAGTTTTCGATGAGTGCCCCTCGGATTGTCTCGGCACGATTTCCAGACAGGCTGGCAACTTGGCCAGCGTGACTGACTTTGCATGTTCCCGGTTTTACCGCTCCGTCTTTTAGGTCTTTTATTTATATAAAAGACCTTTTTTTATGCTTATCGCTCTAAAAGCCTTGTTCCACCATTGTTAGATAAAAAAGTGCTTAGCAAAGGCATTATTGGTGTTTGTTGTCCCTGGCCGCCGTGAGCAAAATCGTCACATCCAAAGTATTTATAACAAACGGATGTGTTATGCGATTAAGTTCTTATTCCGTCCTGCCAGGCCTGGGGCCAACGCTGGGCTTCAGTCTGCTCTATCTGGGCATACTGGTGCTGCTGCCGCTCTCGGCACTGGTGCTGTTTGCGGTGAACAACCTGAGCGCCGCCGAGTTCTGGCAGGTGATCGGCTCCCCCCGGGTGCTCGCCTCCTTTCGCCTGAGCTTTGGTGCCGCCTTCATTGCCGCCCTGCTCAACAGTCTGTTCGGTCTGATACTGGCCTGGGTACTGGTGCGCTATACCTTCCCCGGCCGCAGACTGGTGGATGCGCTGATCGACCTGCCCTTTGCCATGCCGACTGCCGTCTCCGGCATCGCCCTGTGCGCCATCTTTGCCCCCAACGGCTGGATTGGCCAATGGGTCGCTCCGCTGGGCATCGAGCTTGCCTACAACCCCATAGGAGTGGTCATTGCCCTGACCTTTATCGGGCTGCCCTTTGTGGTGCGTACCCTGCAGCCGGTGTTGCGGGAAGCGGAGAGCGAGCAAGAGGAGGCGGCTGCGAGCCTGGGTGCCAACCGCTGGCAGACCTTCATTCGGGTACTGTGGCCGACCCTGGTACCTGCGCTGCTCACCGGCTTTGCCCTGGCATTTGCTCGCGGCGTGGGGGAGTACGGCTCTGTCATCTTCATTGCCGGCAACCTCCCCATGGTGTCCGAGATTGCCCCCCTGATGATCATGAGTCACCTGGAGGAGTATGACTACGCCGGTGCATCGGCCATTGCGTCTGTCATGCTGCTCATTTCCTTTGTGCTGCTGTTGCTCATCAACAAGTTGCAAGCCTGGAGCTGGGCTCGCATCGGAGGAAGCCGTATATGAACGCCTCTACTGCACATCTCGATCAGGCCCAGGAGTCCGCTTCGGCCACCCCGGCGCGTCATCCCCCGGTGACCCATGAACCGGTCTGGGTCAAATGGCTGCTGGTCACCGTCGGTCTGGGCTGGTTTGCCGCCTTGCTGCTGTTGCCGCTGGCCACCGTCTTCATCCAGGCCCTGCGACCTGGGCTGGCCTTCTTCTGGCACGCCATCAGCGAGCCGGATGCCCTGAGTGCCCTCGGGCTGACGGCCCTGGTGACGCTCTGCGCCGTGCCCCTGAACCTGCTGTTCGGTGTGGCGGCGGCCTGGGCCATCGCCCGCTTCCGCTTCCCAGGGCGGCAACTGCTCATCACCATCATCGATCTGCCGTTCTCGGTGTCCCCCGTCATCGCCGGCCTGATGTTCGTGCTGATGTTCGGCAGTCGCGGCTGGTTCGGCGAGTGGCTCGGCGAGCACGACATCAAGATCATCTTCGCCACCCCGGGGATTATCCTGGCGACCACCTTCATCACCGTGCCCTTCGTGGTGCGCGAGCTGCTGCCCCAGATGGAGGCGCGCGGCCCGGAGGAAGAGGAGGCCGCCATCATGCTGGGGGCAAGCGGGTTGCAGATGTTCTGGCGCGTCACCCTGCCCGGCATCCGCTGGAGCCTGATGTATGGCCTGCTGCTCTGTACCGCCCGGGCGGTGGGGGAGTTCGGCGCCGTCTCCGTGGTCTCCGGCCATATTCGCGGCCAGACCAACACGCTGCCACTGCACATCGAGATCCTCTACAACGAGTACCAGACCGGCGCCGCCTTCGCGGTGGCCAGCCTGCTGGCGCTGTTCGGGATCTTCACCCTGCTGGGTGAAACCCTGCTGGCCAGGCTGCGCAGTCAGCCGACCCAGTCCCATTGATCTCGAATTAACGGTTATCAAGAGAGGCATCCATGAGCATTCAGGTGCAAGGACTCAACAAGCATTTCAATCAGTACGCGGCCCTGGCCGATATCAACCTCGACTTTCACGACGGTGAACTGGTGGCCCTGCTGGGCCCCTCCGGCTGCGGCAAGACCACCTTGCTGCGGATCATCGCCGGGCTGGAACAGGCCGACAGCGGCAGCGTCATCATCCGCGGAGAGGATGCATCGGATCTCCACGTGCGCGATCGCAACGTCGGCTTCGTATTCCAGCACTACGCCCTGTTCCGCCACATGACGGTGTTCGAGAACGTGGCGTTCGGTCTGAGGGTCAAGCCGCGCGCCGACCGACCGAACGAGGAGGCCATCCGCGCCCGGGTCAAGGAGCTGCTGGATCTGGTGCAGCTCAGCCACGTGGCCGGGCGCTATCCTACCCAGCTCTCCGGCGGCCAGCGTCAGCGGGTCGCCCTGGCCCGCGCCCTGGCGGTGCAGCCCAAGGTGCTGCTGCTGGACGAGCCCTTCGGCGCCCTCGACGCCCAGGTGCGCAAGGAGCTGCGCCGTTGGCTGCGCGAACTGCATGACGAGCTGCACGTCACCAGCCTGTTCGTGACCCACGATCAGGAGGAGGCGCTGGAGGTGGCGGATCGGGTGGTGCTGATGAACGCCGGCAAGGTGGAGCAGATAGGCACCCCGGCCGAGGTCTATGACCAGCCCGCCAGCGCCTTCGTGCACAGCTTCCTCGGCAGCGTGAACCTGTTCCGCGGCCGGGTGGCCGGGCAGGGGCTCGGCATCGGCGAGCAGCAGCTGGGGGGCCCTATCCCCTCCCACCTGGCGGAGGGGATCGCGGCCATCGCCTATGTGCGCCCCCACGAGCTGGAGATACTGCCGGCGGACGCCCCGGGGGGCATTCGCGCCACCATCACCCGGTTGCTGCCCATGGGGCCGCGCATCCGGGTGGAGCTGCGTGGTGACGGGGAGACGGGAGGTGCCCATTACGAGGCCGAGCTGAGCAAGGAGGCCGCCCGGGCCTTCGCCCCGGGCCAGGGGGTACGTCTGGTGGCCAGGCAGGCACAGCTCTATCCCGACTACCAGATCTGAGGGCAAGCCGCGAGGTGCGGCCCTCTGTCAGGCTTGCTGCCGGGCCATGATCCCGGCAATCCATAACAAGAGGACGGTGGCACGAGCCACCGCCACTCAGCGCAGGAGGCGATGAGGTGAACTTTCAGCAATTGCGAATCATTCGGGAGGCGGCACGGCGGGATTACAACCTGACCGACGTGGCCAATGCCCTCTTTACTTCCCAGTCCGGGGTCAGCCGCCACATTCGCGAGTTGGAGGAGGAGCTGGGGCTCGCCCTTTTCATTCGCTATGGCAAGCGTCTGCTCGGTATGACCGAGCCGGGCAAGGAGTTGCTGGTGATCGCCGAGCGTATCCTGGGGGATGCCGACAACATCCGCAAACTGGCGAGTACCTTCGCCAACCGCGACTCGGGCCGGCTGCTCATCGCGACCACCCACACCCAGGCGCGTTACGCCCTGCCCCGGGTGGTGAAGGCGTTTCGCGAGCAGTTCCCCCTGGTACAGCTGGAGCTGCGCCAGGGCAGCCCGGAGGAGATAGTGCGGCTGGTGCAGACCGGCGAGGTGGACATCGGCATCAGCAGCGAGCAGCTCGACAAGAGCGAAGGGGTGGTGGCCTTTCCCTACTACCGCTGGCACCACAATATCGTCGTGCCGGAGCAGCACCCCCTCACCGCCGAGCGGGAGCTGACCCTGGCCGCTCTGGCCCACTGGCCCATCGTCACCTATCAGGCCGGCCTCACCGGTCGGGCACGGGTGGATGATGCCTTTGCCGAGGCGGGCATAGTGCCGCAGATCCTGCTGACCGCCCAGGACTCCGACGTCATCAAGACCTATGTCGAGCTGGAGATGGGGGTGGGCATACTGGCGGACATGGCGTTCGATTCCCAGCGGGACAAGGGACTGGTGCAACTGGACGGCAGTCGGTTGTTTGCGCCGCACACCGCCTGGATCGGCCTCAAGCAGGGGCAGTTCCAGCACAACTTTGCCTGGCAGTTCATCCAGCTCTGCAACCCCGAGCTGGCGCTGGCGGAGATCCAGGCCCGCGCCATGAGCAACGAGCCCCTGCTCGACTATCAGATCTGAACCGAGGGGTGGATGAAAAACGGGGAGCCATGGGCTCCCCGTTTGTTTGATGTTGACCTGATCTGGCACTGGAAACGCCGAGCGGGTTCCCGCCAGGTCGGATACGTCCCATCACTGCGCTGTCCAGGCCTCCTGCCAGTGGGAGCCTACGCCCGGTTCATACTGGGTGGCCGTGCTCGCCCACTGGCTGCACCAGCCGCTGTAGGGGAAGGGTTTGCACTGATAGACCTTGCCGTTTTTCGGCTGCAGCACCCGGGTTCCGGCGGTGTAGGACTTGAGGCCGTCCGGGAAGGTGAACTGGTAATCGCCCCCGCTTGCCGGATCCTTGAACATGAGATCCAGGGTCTGTTGCACCGCGTCACCACCGGCCTTGGGTTTGCCCTCGATCACCAGCTGATGGTGGCCCGCACTCAAGCCGGTCAGCGCCATGGAGAAACTCTGGCTGCCGTCCTTGATGTCGGCACTGCTCTGTCCCCTGGCGACACCGCCGTGGTCATAGAGGGTGTTGGTGATGGCGAGATCCCCCTGGGCCGTGACGGTGAACATCAGGGTGAGCTTGCCGTTGTCGAGCGTGTAGTCGCTCGCCAGACCGCTCACGCTGATCCCGTTCTCCACCGGGGGCTGCTGTTGCTCAAGCTGGATCTCGACCCGTTGCAGGTTGCTGCCAGCCTTGAGGTAGACCGGGTTCTGGCCATAGACGGGGTTGAACTGGCCGTCCGTACCTTGCTGGCCAGCACGGATCTGGCTTTGCTCGGCGTTGATCTTGCTCGCCAGGGCGTGGGCCCAGTTGTTCTTCTGGCCCTGTCCGGCGCTGGCGATGGTCAGCTCGGTCTGGAGATCGGTGCGCTCGCCATTGGCATCGAACACCCGGGTTCTGGCTTTGTCACCCGCCACCAGGTCGATGGAGGGATAGATGGTCCCTCCCTGGCTCCAGGTCAGCGGGGGCTGGGTGCCATCCTTGAACCGGGCGTCGATCAGGTTATAGAAGCTGTTGGCGGTATCCCCTACCTCCCACACCCCGAGAATGACCTGATAACCGGTACGCGGGGGCAGGGTGCACTGATGGGTCACCTGTTTGGGGGGCTGCACCATGTTGCCGTCGATGACGCAGAAGGGATTGAGATCGAACGCATCCCGGGTGAGGGGCTGGTTCGGGTTCCAGTCCTGCTTGGTGAGGTAGTAGCGCCAGTTGCGGGTCACGTGGTTGGCAGTGAAGGTCCAGCTGATGGCGAAGGGACCGGCCTGCACCTCACGCTTGGTCCAGCGATCGAGGGTCTGGGTGTTGAGCTCGCCGAATTGGGGGTGACCGGCCGAGGCTATCTGGCCGTCGGCGGGGCCGCCATCGGGGAAGCCGGAGGGGGCTTCCAGGCTCTGGGGTTCCCACTGGATGGCGCCACACTGGCTGTTGCCCCCTGTCTTGCACAGGTAGTTGCGCCCTTCGGGCTGGCTGATGTAGCCGTGAGCGAGCACGCCGCCACTGGCCAGCAGCGCCAGCGCTGCCGCGAGATGGGTGAGTCGGATATTTGCTGCCATACATTCCTCTGTTCGGTGATGTGGGCAGTCACGTTGGCAGGGGAGTTCCCCGAAACACGGTGCTGCAACCCCGCTATCCTGGACAGCTTGTCTTTAGACCGGAGGCTTTGCGTCCTGGCCTTTCAACCAGTTTGCCAAATGACTACAGAAAGGATCATGGTGCCGCCTGTGGCGACCACTCATCATGACTATATTTTGTTAAAAAAATAAGTGTAAAAATTGACAGTGCCATCTCATCGGAGCAACGCATCAGCAGCAGATTGCTCCATCGGGATCTGCGCGCTGGTTCAGTGCGAGAGGGTGGCCCGGGAGAGGCTCCCGTGGCCATGACAGGAAGGGAGCCCCTGCCAGCCTGGCAGGGGCTCACGGGGCCACTCAGTGGCGGGGTTGCATGCCTGCTCGGGAAGAGGACGCCTGGGTCGGTCGCATCATCCTGTCCTGGGCTTGGGCGTTGTCGAGCTTGAACACCGCCAGTCGCTCGTCGAGGCTTCGGGAGAGACCGGCCAGCAGTTCGCTCTCCTGGGCCAACTGGGAGGCCGCCTGGGACATCTCTAGCGCCGAGTCGTTGATGCCGCTGACGTTGCGGTTCATGTCTTCCGCCACCATGCTCTGCTGCTCTGCCGCCGTGGCGATCTGGGTCGCCATGTCGCTCACGTGCTGGATGTGATTGACGATGAGGGAGAGATCCTGCCCCGCCTTCTCGGACTGGTTGACGCTGCTCTCCGCCAGCTTGCGGCTGGCGTCCATGGCGTTGGCGGCGGTGACAGCCCGTTGCTGCAACTGGGTGATGGTACTCTGGATCTCCTCGGTGGAGTGGCGGGTACGACTGGCCAGCTGGCGCACCTCGTCGGCCACCACGGCGAAGCCACGGCCCTGCTCGCCGGCCCGGGCCGCCTCGATGGCGGCGTTGAGGGCCAGCAGGTTGGTCTGCTCCGAGATGGCGCTGATGACCGCCGTCACCTCGCTTATCTGCATCACACCCTCCTTGAGCTGGTTGACCTGCGAGGTGGCCTGATCCACCTCGGTGGCCAGCGCCTGGATGCCGTGCACGCTGGCATGGACATCCTGGTTGCCGAGCCCGGCCTCGCTGGTGGCATCCTGGGTGTCACGGGCTGTGTTTTCGGCGTGACCCGCCACGTCGGCGATGGTGGCGCTCATCTCGTTCATGGCGGTGGCGAGCTGGGCGAGCTGATCCCGCTGACTGTTGACCGCCTGGTTGGTCTGTTCGGCGGAGGCGGCGATGCGCAGGGCGGCATCCGCCACGTTGCGGGCCCCCTGGCTCGCCTCCAGCAGGGCGCGGCGGATGGCATCCAGCCCCTGGTTGGTGGAGCTGGCGACGGCGCCGAGCTCATCCCTGCCCAGCACCGGGATGCTGACCACCAGATCGCCGGCCGCGACCCGGGCCATGGCCTTGTTGATCTCGGCCAGGGGATTGACGATGGAGCGGCTGATGGCGAGTCCCAGCAGCCCCATCAACAGGATCACCAGCAAGGTGGCGCCACCCATCCACTCATATTGCGACCACATGGTAGCCTCAATGTCCTGCAACAACACACCGGAGCCCAGGATCCAGCCCCAGGGCTGGTAGCCCGTCACCAGCGACATCTTCTGGGCCGCCTCGCCGGACGGGGAGACCCACTGATACTCCAGCCTGCCCTGGTGGCCGCCCTTGCCGAGATCCACCATGTGCTGCCAGTGGGACTCGGCAGGGTTGTCGCCCATCTGCTGGCCGACCAGCTCGGGTTTGGCGGGATGCACCACCACCCGACGATCTTCATCCAACACGAACAGGTAGTTGTCCCCGTCAAAGCGCATGCTGTCGAGCATGGCCTTGGCCTGTGCCTTGGCCTGCTCCGGGGGGAGGGTGGCGGCCAGAGCCTGGATCCGGCTCATGGCCAGATCCAGCACCGCCTGCAGCCTGGCTTCCCGTTCACTCATCAGATTGCGGTGCAGGGCACTGGCCGAGATGAGCAGCAGTGCGATGAAGCCGACCAGGGCCAGTGAGAGCAGCAGCATCAGCTTGCGACTCACGGCAATATCACCGAGCTTGAACATAGTCTTATCCTTACTTTCCCATGCGGGTCTGATTGTGGCCGAACTGCCGGCCGGACCTGATTGTTATTATTTTTAACATGTCATTAACTTTCAATGGGTTGCGGTGGAAAACAGCCAATTGAGCAGTTTGACAACCAGTATAGCCAGCAGACAGAAACCCTCGCTTTTGATAGCGTGATGGCGCGCATCCCGGCGCACAATTTGTCTACTCAATTTGCAAGAAGTGTGAATGGGTTGGCATTTCACCAAAAAGGAGTGGGCGCCCCGTGGTCGCCCCATAACAAGAGGGAAGTTATGAGTTCCATTGCCAGGAATTATCTCAACCAGCTCAATGCCGATTACCTGCAGGTGCACAGACGCAAGGAGGACCTGTTCTGGTCCACCTACATGGGCACCAGCGACGATCAGGCAGGCTTCACCGCGGCCGAACAGGCCTACAAGGCGTTCTGTGCCGATCCTGCCCGCCTGCCGGTGTTGCGGGAGATGCAGGCCCAGGCCGAAGAGGCGGATCTCAGGCGTGGTCTGGGGGGCTGGATCGCCTTCTTCGAGTGCAACGTCATCGAAGATCCCGGTGCCTCCGCCCTGATGGACGAGCTGGTGGCCGCCGAGGCGGATCTCTTCGCCCGTCGCAAGGGGTTGAAGCTTACCTTGCTGGACGAGCAGGGCCGCCAGGTGCCCGGCAGTCTGCCCGCCGCCAGCACGGCGCTGGCCGCCAGCAGCGACGAGGCGGTGCGCCAGAGCGCGCTCGCCATGTTCCACACCCTGGAGCAGTGGGTGGTCGACAACGGCTATCTGGCCATCGTCGCGCTGCGCAACCGCTTTGCCCGTGCCATGGGCTATCGCGACTACTTCGATTACAAGGTGCACAAGAACGAGCAGATGAGCCCGGAGCAGCTGTTTGCCATTCTTGACGACTTCATCGCCCGCACCGATGCCCGCTTGCACCAGAGTCTGGCGGAGCTGAAAGCGGCCAAGGGGGAAGCAGCCCTGCTGCCCCACAACCTGCGCTACAGCGTGAGTGGTGACGTGACCCGCCAGCTCGACCCTTACGTGCCCTTCTCCCGGGCGCTGAAGGATTGGGTCGAGAGCTTCCGCCGGCTCGGCATCCAGTACCGCGGTGCCACCCTCACCCTGGATCTGCTGACCCGGGAGGGAAAATACGAGAACGGCTTCTGTCACGGCCCGGTGCCGAGCTTCTGGCAGGATGGGGAGTGGGTGCCGGCGGTGGTCAATTTCACCAGCCTGGCCAATCCGGCCCAGGTGGGCAGCGGCTGGAGTGGGCTCAACACCCTGTTCCACGAGGGAGGCCACGCGGCGCACTTTGCCAACGTCACCGGCAACGCGCCCTGCTTCTCCCAGGAGTTTCCGCCCACCTCCATGGCCTATGCCGAGACCCAGTCCATGTTCTGCGACAGCCTGCTGGACGACGCGGACTGGCTCAAGCGCTACGCCAGAAACGCGGCGGGAGAACCCATCCCCGATGCGCTTATCCAGGCCATGATTGAAGCGCGCCAGCCATTTCGCGCCTTCAACGAGCGCCTGATCGCGCTGGTGGCCTACTTCGAGCGGGATCTCTACGCCATGGCAGATAGCGAGCGCACCCCGGCAGCCGTGCTGGCCCTGGCCCGCAAGTGGGAGCGCAAGATCCTGGGGGTGGATAGCCCGCGCCCGCTGCTGGCCATCCCACACCTTCTGAACCAGGAGTCGGCCTGCGCCTATCACGGCTATCTGCTGGCACTGATGGCGGTGGAGCAGACCCGCGCTTATTTCCTGAGGCGCGACGGCTACCTCACCGACAACCCGCGCATCGGGCCGGATCTGGCCGCCCACTATTGGGGACCGGGCAACGGCATGACCCACGACGAGACACTGCAGAGCCTCACCGGCGAGGGTTTCAGTGCGGTGCCGCTGGCAGAGGCGTGCAACCGGAGTGCCGCCGAGGCGTGGCAACAGGCGCAAGCATGCATGGCGGCCGCGCGGCAGCGCCCACCGGCAGGGGAGGGAACGCCCCTCGACGCCCATATCCGGGTGGTACACGGGGCCGAGCTCATCGCCGACAACAGCGAGTCCGAGGCGCGCATGCTGGCAGACTTCGAGGCCTGGATCCGGCGCCTTGAGACCGCCGAACCAGTGACCCTGGCCTGAGCCCTGTGTCGCACTGTCAAAAGAGCCCCATCAGGGGCTCTTTTTTGTGCGTTGAGATGGCCTGACCCCATGGCGCCAGCCTTGGATTGGTGGTGGACAGGCTCAAGTGTCCTTGACGGCGCTGCCCGCTGGTTTTTCTTCCTGCGCCATCTTCTAGGCCTTGACGATCAGCGCTGAGGCGCCCGGTTGCGGGCAATAGGCGACGCCCTGCCCTTGGCAGGGTGTCTGCATGGCGGGCTGACGGCCATTTCCCCCTGCTGGCCACAGATATGTTTCTCCCGATATATTGAGTATTCACGGCGATCCCATATCATGGCGCTCGCTCGCCACCAGAGGGTGGCGGCATTCAGATGATTTGCTAACAAGAGAGCCCAGAAGGCTCGCAGAGGGATGGATAGTGAGAGCCGTATTGCTGTGTTTGCTGGGGCTGTGGCCCGCGTTGAGTTTTGCCACTCTGTCCGCCGATATGGTGGTGGTGAAGAAGTCGAGTTACAGCCTGACCCTGATGAAGGATGGCAAGGAAGTGAAGCGCTACTGGATTGCCCTGGGCCCGGCTCCCAAGGGACACAAGCAGCGTGAAGGGGATCAGCGTACCCCGGAAGGTCGCTATACCCTGGACTACAAGAAGAGCAACTCCGGTTTCTACAAGGCCATTCACATCAACTACCCGAATCTGGACGACATCAAGCGCGCCAACGAGCTGGGTGTGAACCCGGGCGGCATGATCATGATCCACGGCCAGCGCAACAGCCTGGGGGATCGCAGGGTGCAGCCGTCCAACTGGACCAATGGCTGCATCGCGGTGCTGAACCACGAGATGGACGAGATCTGGAACGCCATCGAGCCCGGCACTCCCATCATCATCGAGCCCTGATCCTGTCTGCCAACGCCCGCTCTCATGCGGGCGTTGCATTTGTCGCAGACCATGACGTGACACTGCCTCCTGCGCCGTGCTAGTTTTTCCGGTTCGCATTGGCTGTGACAAGGATGATCCCATGATGTCGGAAACCCGCCTCCCTGTGCCCGAGCGCACGGGGGCGCTCTGGTGGCGTGCCACCCTGGATATGCTCCCGCTCTCCATTTCCGTCATCCCCTGGGGAATACTGTGTGGCGCCCTGGCGCTTCAGGCGGGTATGAGCCCGCTCCAGGCACAGCTGATGTCGCTGCTGGTCTATGCGGGGGCGGCCCAGCTCTCGGCCACCACCTTGTTCGGGGCGGGGACGCCGCTGCTGCCCATCATGGGCTCCACCATGGTGATCACCTCCCAGCATCTGCTCTATGGCTTCACCTTCCGGCGCGACGTGCTGCCGCTCTCCCTGCGCTGGCGGGCCAGCCTCGCCTTCTTCCTGACCGACGAGATGTTTGCGGTGGCGCTGAAAGACAGGGAGCGCAGCGGCGCCTTCAATCCCGCCTATGCGCTCATCGCGGGCTTTGTCTTCTATCTGTTCTGGAACCTGGCGACCCTGCTCGGCATCGCCGCCGGCCAGTACATTGACGGGTTGGACAAGATGGGGCTCGACTTTGCCATCGCCGCCACCTTTATCGCCATGACGCTCCCCGCCATGAAGAACCTGCCCATGGTGGCGGCCACTCTGGTGAGCGGCGGGACGGCGCTCGTCACCAAGCCGCTGCTGGCGGAGATCCATATCATCGTCTCGGCCCTGGCCGGCATGGTGGTGGGCTATGTATTGCACCGGATGAGGAGGTGATCATGGGCTGGCTGATGATAGGGCTGCTGGCCCTGATCACTTTCTTCAACCGTTTTGCCTTCTTCTCGCGGTTGACCCGCTATCAGCCGGGGGCCGAGATGGGGGCTTTCCTCAGCTTCTCGGCCCAGTCGGTGCTGACCGCCATCTGGCTGCCCATCGTCTTCAGCTATGAGCCCGGCCGCGGGCTGGACTGGGATCCGGACTACCTGGCCGCCACCCTGCTGGTGACGGTGCTGACCCTGCTGCGCCTGCCTACCCTGGTGGTGGTGGTCGTCGGCATGGGGGGCTTCTTCCTGCTGCGCTGGCTGGGGGGCGTGGCCCTGTTCTGGCCCTGGTGAAGGGCGTGCCGTGATCCGGTATGGCGGATGTCTTGATGGGATATCCGCCATGTTGGGAATGTCACTTCAAAAAAGGCCTCTCAAGTGTGAGGATTTTGGTTCCACCCGCCACGGAGTGAACCATGTCCTTCACCGAAACCTGCCAGCGCATCGTGCGCGACCCTCTGCTCTCACCGGCCCAGAAGGGTCGGGCCCTGGCGCTCGCCGCCGAAAACGCGTTGCCTTACCCCGAGTTGCCTGCCGCCGTGCAGGATGCCATGGCACAAGGGGTGCTGTGCGACATGTTCGAGGGGCACGCTCCCCACAAGCCGCGCTACGTGCTGCCGGATTACGAGCGGTTTTTGCGACAGGGCTCGGCCTGGCTGGAGCTGGCGCCACCGCGTGACTTCGACGAGGCCCTCGATGCCCTGCGCATCCTCTACCACCACGTGCCCTCCGTCACCAGCATGCCGGTCTGGCTGGGGCGCCTCGATCACCTGCTGCTGCCCTTCGTCGGTGAGCTGGATGATGAAACGCTCCATCGCAAGCTGAAGGCCTTCTGGATCTATCTGGATCGGGTGCTGCCGGATGCCTTCATGCACGTCAACATCGGCCCCGACGACAACCGGATCTGCCGGCTGATCCTGCGCATCGACAGGGAACTCCAGCAGGTGGCGCCGAATCTCAGTCTGTTCCACGACCCGGTGCAGACACCGGACAGCCTGTTGCTGCAAGGGGTCGAGAACATCTCGGCCTGCAGCAAGCCCCACATTGTCAACTATCCGCTGCACAGGGACACCTTCGACGAACGCGGCTTTGGCATCGTCAGTTGCTACAATGCCCTGCCCCTGGGGGGCGGTGCCAATACCCTGGTGCGCCTTTCCCTCAAGGGCGTGGCCGGGCAGAGCGCAGGGGTTGAGGATTTCATGGCGCGCACACTGCCTCACTATTGCGAGCAGGCCTCGCGGCTCATCGAGGCGCGCGCCGCCTTCCTGCACCGGGAGTCGGGTTTCTTCGACAGCTTCCTGGTGGAGGAGGGGCTGATCGAGGAGACGCGCTTCGTCCCCATGTTCGGCATCTTTGGCATGGCGGAGGCGGTGAACCTGCTGATGGAAAAGGGAGGCTTGCCGTGGCGCTATGGCCATGACGATGAGGCCAACCAGCTTGGCTATCGCATCTCGGCCCGCCTCTCCGAGTGGGTGGCCAGGAGGGGCCAGACCCATGCCTGGGGCGGCCGTGCCCTGCTCCACGCCCAGGGGGGACTCAGCGTGGACAGGGGCGTGACCCCGGGGGTACGGATCCCCTATGGCGAGGAGCCGGATCCCGCTAGTCACCTGCTGGCCCTGGCGCCCCACCACGGCTTTTATCACTCCGGGATCAGCGAGATCCTGACCCTGGATCCCACCATACGCCAGAACCCGCAGGCGCTGCTGCAACTCTGCAAGGGGGCCTTCGCCCTCGGCATGCGCGAATTCAGTGCCAACGTGGCGGACAGCGATCTGGTGCGGGTGACCGGCTATATGATCCGCAAGAGCGACGTGGCACGCTTCGCAGAGGAGGGGTCGCGGCTGCAGACCACCAGCCTCGGCGCCGAGGCGAGCGAGCTGACCGGGATCCGCCAGCGGGCACCGCGGGTGGTGGCTATCGAGACCCTCTTGAATGAGCACTGAGAACGGCATGCAGAAGGGGGCCGAGCTCAGGGCGATGGTGAGCCGCTGGCTGCCCTTCTCCTGCGTGGACGGCCCCGGCAACCGGCTGGTGCTGTTTTTGCAGGGCTGCAACTTCCGCTGCCCCGGCTGCCACAACCCCCACACCATGGGGTTGTGCGATCACTGCGGTGACTGCGTGCCCGGTTGCCCGGGCAGAGCCCTGGCGATGCAGGAGGGGCGGGTGAGCTGGCAAGCCGAGCTTTGTACCCACTGCGACCGTTGCCTCGATGTCTGCCCTCGCCACGCCAGCCCCAAGACGCGCCAGATGTCGGTGGCCGAGGTGCTGGCCCTGCTGCGCCGCTATGGCCCGCTGCTCACCGGCGTCACCGTCTCCGGCGGGGAGGCGACCACCCAGTTGCCGTTCGTGATCGCCCTGTTCACGGCCATCAAGGCTGCGCCGGATCTGGCCCGTCTCACCTGCCTGCTCGACAGCAACGGATCCCTGGGAGAAACGGGTTGGCAGCGGCTGTTGCCGGTGCTGGACGGCGCCATGATAGACCTCAAGGGGTGGCGCGAGCCTGTGCATCTGGCCCTGACCGGGTGGGGCCGCGAGCGGGTGCTGGCATCGCTGCAACTGCTGGCGCAGGCGGGCAAGCTGGCGGAGGTGCGGCTGTTGCTGGTGCCGGGGCGGAGCGATTTTCTCGATGCCACCGGCGCGCTGGAGGAGGCGTTGACGACCTTTTTGCTGTCGCTGGGGCCCGTGCCCATCCGCCTCAACGGCTTTCGCCACCACGGGGTGCGAGGGGAGGCGCTGTCATGGCCAGAAGCCGGGTCGGCTGACCTGACAGTGCTGGCCAACGCATTGAAGGCCAAGGGGTTTGGGTCGGTGATGCTGCCTGCGATCTGAGCTCTGCAGCACGTCGGGATGCTGAGACCCGATATGACGCAACTGTGAACTCTGTCTATAGGGGCTGTCCGAGGGGACGGCTAGAATGGGCAAACCGTCCATCACCAACAGATACCCATGAGTGAATCCAACGCCCTTTATCGAGTGCAGTTCATTTGTCACAGCGAGCGTTACGAAGTCTATGTAAGAGAGGTGAATCAGGGCCAGCTGTTTGGCTTCATCGAGATCGCCCACTTCGTGTGGGACAACCACACGGCGCTCATCGTCGACCCCAGCCACGAGAAGCTGAAGAGCGAATTTGCCGACGTCACCCGCACCCTTATTCCCATGCACCACGTGCTGCGGGTCGATCAGGTGCGCAAGCAGGGGGCCGCCCGCATCACCGAACTGGGCAACAACGTCACCTCTTTCCCAGGCCCCATCTATACCAAGAAGCCCTGAGTCCTGCCGCCAGGTATCATTGTGGGGCGTCCAGCTCCCGGGCCAGTTGCAGGATGCGCTGACGGAACCAACGCAGGGCGGGATCTTCCCCCAGGGGGCCATACCACACCAGGCTGTGGGTCACGGCGCCGTAATCGAAGGGGACAGGGCGGCTCACCAGGCCCTGGGTACAAGCCCGGGTAGCCCAGCCCTTCACGGCCGTGAGAATGAGATCGCTCTGGCGCAGCAGGGCGGCGGCGCTGCCAAAATCCGGCAGGGTGGCCCCCAGTCTGCGCCGTACCTGGCGCTGGGCCAGACTCTGCTCGAAGAAGGGATCGGCCAGCTCCTGATCGCGAATGGCGATGTGGCGCCAGCTCAGGTAGGCATCGAGATCCCAGGGGCGCGTCAACGCCGGATGATCCGCGCGCATCAGGCAGACCAGCTCATCCTCCCGCAAGGTTTCCCAGACGAGGCCGGGCTGATTGACCCCGGGCTGGCTCTGATCGTGGGGCAGGATCACGAAGTCGAGCTTGCCCGCCGCCAGAGCAGCTAGTCCCTGCTCGTCCTTGTTACGCACGACGGGCATCAGCCCCGGCACCTCCTGCATCAACTGACCCAGTACGGCCCCCATGGGCCAGATCATGCTGCTCTCCCGCATCGCCAGGTTCAGCTCCCCCTGCCAGTTGGCAGGGGCAAATCCTTCCTGGCTGGTGAGGCCGTTGAGCTCCCCCAGCAGGCGGCGCAGCGTCGGGCCGAGGCGTTCGGCAAACGGGGTCAGCAGCAACTGGTTGCCCTGGCGGTAGAGCAGTTGATCCCCCAGCAGTTCGCGCAACTGGTTGAGGGTCTTGCTGACGGTGGAGGGGGTGGTGCAGAGGCGCTCGGCGCTGCGGGTGACACTGCGGGTGTCGAGCAGCAGATGCAGGGTCACCAGGTGGCGACCGCCGAGGCGGGAGAGGGCAATGAGATCCATCACGGTTCCACGGGCAAGGGGACAAACGAAAAGCCCCGCCTGAGCGGGGCTTGCGGGCTTAGCCCTTGAGCACGGCGGCCATGGCGTCGGCCACGTAGTCGACGTTGCGGCTGTTGAGGCCCGCCACGCACATGCGACCGGAGCGCACCAGGTAGACGGCGAACTCTTCCCGAAGGCGGTCCACCTGCTCCGGCGTGAAGCCGGTGTAGCTGAACATGCCGCGCTGGTTGATGAAGTAACTGAAGTCGCGGCCCGGCACCTTGGCACTCAGCACCTCGAACAGCTTCTGGCGCATGGCCTTGATGCGGGTGCGCATCTCGGTCACCTCAGCGACCCACATGGCGTGCAGTTCGGGCTGGCTCATCACAGCCGCGGTGATCTGACCGCCGTGGGTGGGGGGGCTGGAGTAGTTGCGGCGCACGGTGGCCTTCATCTGGCCCAGCACCCGGCTCGCCTCTTCGGCATCCTGGCAGATGACCGACAGGCCGCCGCAGCGCTCGCCGTAGAAGGAGAGGTTCTTGGAGAAGGAGTTGCTGACGAAGAAGCTGACACCGGCGGCCACCATGGCGCGGATGGCATAGGCATCCTCTTCCAGCCCGTCACCGAAGCCCTGATAGGCGATGTCCATGAAGGGGATCAGGTTCTTCTCGACCACCAGGGCGATCACCTGGTCCCACTGGGCACGGGAGAGATCCACCCCGGTCGGGTTGTGGCAGCAGGGGTGCAGCAGCACGATGCTTTTCGCAGGCAGGCTGCTCAGGCAGTCGATCATGGCGTCGAACTGCACGCCGCCGGTGGCCGCATCGTAATAGGGGTAGTCGTGCACCTTGATGCCGGCCCCCTCGAACATCGCCTTGTGGTTGTCCCAGGTGGGATTGCTGACCCACACCTCGGAGGTCGGGAAGTAGCGCTTGAGCAGATCGGCACCGATCTTCAGGGCGCCGGAGCCGCCGATGGTCTGGATGGTGGCGATGCGACCCGCCTTGACCGCTTCGTGCTCGGCGCCAAACAGCAGGTGCTGCACCGCAGTGCGGTAGTTGGCGGCGCCTTCCATCGGCTGGTAGGAGCGCGGGGCCGGGGCGGCGGCGCGCTGTGCTTCGGCCTGCTGCACCGACGGCAGCAGCGGAATGCGGCCCTGCTCGTCGTAATAGAGGCCAATCCCCAGGTTCACCTTCTGCTCGCGGGTATCTTTATGGAAGGTCTCGACTAGCGTCAGTATGGGGTCGCCAGCATAGGCATCGACGTGTTCAAACATGGGGGGTCCTTGAAGTTGACTGTCCAATTCGGCCGGCCATCAGCCGGGCCGATATGATGGCGCAATCCAGAGGTGGCCTCAAGTTGTTCGAGATGGCGACAGGGCTGACAAAGTCTGTCGCAGTGGTAAGCGCGGGGCCCTTGCCAGGATCCTGCATCCCGTCTGCACGTTCCCCCCATTTTGTCAGAGAAGGCTGCCTTATCGGGATCGTTTGGATAATATATGGATACATACGGCCCCTCTCATTCCCCTTACACCCATCCGGGGGAGTCAGGTTCAGCGCCACCTGAGACAAATTAATAGTTGCATAATAGTCAGGCTATTCTTTTGACAACCATTGCAGTGTGCCCGGCCCCTTCGGGGGGCCCACGATAACAGGTGACTCATCGCCGATGACCCGACACGTTTCTGATGCCGATTCTCCCTGGCTGGACTGGCACGGCCTGGGTGGCTGGAATGTCTATTTTCTTGCCAAGTTCGCCCTGCTCTGGGGGGGATATCTCAACTTCCATCCCCTGATCAACCTGGTGTTTGCCGCCTTCCTGATCTTTCCCCTGCCAAGGGCCGGGTGGCGCCGTGCGCGGCACTGGCTGGCGTTGCCGGTGGGGGCGGGGATCTTCTATCACGATACCTGGTTGCCGGGGATAGAGAGCATTCGTTCCCAGGGCAGCCAGGTCTTCTCCTTCACCCTGGATTACTGGACGGAGTTGCTCGGGCGTTTCATCAATTGGGAGATGGTCGGCGCAGGGTTCGTGCTGCTGACGCTCTATCTGTTCATCGCCCAGTGGCTGCGCTTCACCCCCTGGATCCTGCTGGCGCTGCTCTGGCTCTGGGTCTCGCCCCAGGTGAGCAATCCCTTCGCGAGCAGCAAAGGGACGAGCGAGCATGCCCTGAACACGTCCCGGGAGGAGACCCGCTCTTCAGTGCTGCCCATGGAGGAGCAGCTTGACCAGAGTGCCCCGCCGACCAACGAGAACCTCAACGCCTATCTCGATGACTTCTATCGGGAGGAGCAGGAGAGACTGGTGCACTTCCCGGAGAGCCTGCCAGCCCAGGCGACCCCCTTCGATGTGCTCATCATCAATGTCTGCTCCCTGGCCTGGCATGACGTGGAGGCGAGCGGCCTGAGCGGGCATCCGGTCTGGTCCCACTTCGACATTCGCTTCAACCGCTTCAACTCCGCCACCTCCTACAGCGGCCCAAGCTCCATTCGCCTGCTGCGGGCCAGTTGCGGGCAGACCAGCCACCAGGGGCTCTATGTGACGGCGCCGAAGCAGTGTCTGCTGTTCGAGAACCTTGCCCAGCTCGGCTTTGCCAAACAGGTGGCCATGGATCACTCGGGGGATTTTGGCAATTACCTGACCGGCCTGCAGCAGTATGCCGGGCTGGATGTGACCCCCATGGACAAGAAGGGACTGGCCCATGATCTCGCCTCCTTCGATGGCGAGCCCATCTATCGCGGGGATGCTCTGTTCGACCGCTGGCTGAACGAGCGGACACAGAGTCAGGCGGCACGCAACGTCACCTTCTTCAACCTCATCGCCCTGCACGATGGCAACCGCTATGTGGCGAGCCGCCAGATAGCGCCCTACAAGGCGAGGCTCAAGACCCTGCTGGATCAGCTGGACGACTTCATGACGACGCTGGAGCAATCCGGCCGCAAGGTGGCCGTGGTGATGGTGCCTGAGCACGGCGCCGCTCTCACCGGCGACAAGATGCAGATGGCCGGGCTGCGGGACATTCCCAGCCCGAGCATCACCCAGGTGCCGGTGGGGGTTGCCCTGCTCGGTACCAAGGCGCCCCACGAGGCGACCCGCAACGTGGACACCCCCAGCAGCTTCCTGGCGGTATCAGAACTGGTCTCCAGGCTGGTGGGGAGGGATGTGTTCGGGAGCGAGACCATTGATTGGGATGCCCTGCTGGGCGATCTGCCGCAGACCCCGTCGGTGTCCGAGAACCAGGGCTCGGTGGTGATCGAATATCAGGGCAAGTACCACATCAAGCTGGGGCAGGGGGACTGGGTCCCCTATCCCCAATGAGACCGGAAGTGACGATGCGCAGCGAACGGCAATCAGACATGCAGACCCCCTTCGGCGTCCCGGTGGAGGGCACGGTGATCAATGACGTGGCCATGGTCCAGCAGGCCTTTGGTGTCAGCCTCTCCTATCAGGATATTGCCGCCAGGGAGCGGCTCGCCGCCTTGTGCGCACGCTTCCCCCTGCTGGCGGAGGTGGCAGTGAAAGGGCCCGAGGGGACTGGCGAGGGGAGGTCTGCATGAAGGCGATCGCCCTGCAGGGGATCCGGGGAGGCGTGGGGACCACCGCCATCGTGGCCGGACTGGCCCAGGCTGCCCATGAGCAGGGGGCAAGGGTGCTGGCGGTGGATCTCTGCCCGGACAACCAGCTTGGCATCCACCTTGGCCTGCCCCATGACGATCCGGGAGGCTGGAGCCGGCTGACCCAGCCGGCGCGGGAGTGGCGAGGTGCGCTTCACCGCCGGGAGGAGGGACTGGATCTGCTCTCCCATGGCGGGGGGGAGGGGGCGTCGGCCGAGTGGCTGGCGGGGATCGATGGCTATGATCTGGTGCTGCTGGATCTGCCCCTGGGCATGGCCCCCGTCATCCCCTGCAGGCGCTTGCTGGTGGTCAATGCGGATGCCAACTGCCATGTGCGGCTTCACCGCCACCCCTGGGCGGCCGATGAGCGTCTGCTGGTGACCCAGTTCTCCAGCCAGCGGGCCCTGCAGCAGGGGTTGCTGGATCTCTGGCTGGCAGGGGGGCTCCCTCTGCTCAATCTTCATCTGCACAGGGACGAAGCCATGGCGGAGGCCATGGCCGCCAAGCTGCCGGTCGGCCGCTATGCCCCCACCAGTCTGGTTGCCCACGAGCTGGCCGCCCTGGCGACCTGGTGTCTGGCAGAGGGGGAGGCCCCCCGATGAGAGTGCGGCTGCTGACGCCGGCTGCGGGCCTCTGGTGCTCGCAGCGCTATCGCGCACTGCGTGAGCGGGGGGCTTCCCGCCCGGGGGCGGCCGCATTGACCCTGGGCTGGCTGCTGGCCTGGGCTCTCTTCCCCCTCGAGCGTCATGGCTGGCAATGGGTGCTGGGCCATGCCCGGGGGCTCTATCCCCAGCTGACGCACCCCCGGGTGGGGGATCCCCTGCGCGTTCTGTTGCAGAGCCTCTGGATGATAGTGCGTCGCCCACAGCCCATCCCTCTGCGCTGGCCTGCCTCCTGGCAGCGGATCTGGCATAGGGGCACTCAGGCTCTCGGGGGCTTCCTGGCCCGCCAGGAGGAGAAAGGGCTGGCCGCCGCCAGGGCCACGCCCCGCGAGGCGCGCTGGAAGAGCGTGCTGCTCTGCGTGGTGGCCGGGAGCCTCTCCCTGCTCTGCGTCACCCTGCCGTTCACCCTGCAGGCGCAACTGGTGTTCGTCCTCCTGCTGGCGGCCATGGCCTTCATCCTGCGGGCTGTGCCGGGCCGTTATCCCATGCTGATGATGATGGTGCTCTCCCTCACCATCTCCTGCCGCTACATCTGGTGGCGCTACACCTCGACCCTCGACTGGTTCGACCCCGTCAGCCTGGCCTGCGGCCTGCTGCTGCTGGCCGCCGAGACCTATGCCTGGCTGGTGCTGCTGCTCGGCTACTGGCAGACCGCATGGCCCCTGCACCGCCCCCCGGCACAACTGCCGGCGGATCCGGCCCAGTGGCCCAGCGTGGATCTGATGATCCCCACCTACAACGAGGATCTCGCCATCGTGAAGGGGACTGTCTACGCCGCCATGGGGCTCGACTGGCCCGCCGACAAGCTGACCATCTGGCTGCTTGACGACGGGGGCGGGCGGCGTTTCGCGATTTCGCCGAGGAGGCCGGGATCCGCTATGTGGCCCGGTCGACCCATGAGCACGCCAAGGCGGGCAACATCAATCACGCCCTCAAGATGGCCACCGGGGATCTGGTCGCCATCTTCGACTGTGACCACCTGCCGACCCGCTCCTTCCTGCAGATGACGGTGGGCTGGTTCTACCGGGATCCCCGTCTGGGCGTGGTCCAGACCCCCCACCACTTCTTCTCCGCCGATCCGTTCGAACACAACCTGCAACGGTTTCGCAAGATGCCGAACGAGGGGGCCCTCTTCTACGGCCTGGTGCAGGATGGCAACGATATGTGGGACGCCAGCTTCTTCTGCGGCTCTTGCGCCGTCATCAAGCGCACCGCCCTTGACGAGATCGGCGGCATCGCGGTGGAGACGGTCACCGAGGATGCCCACACCTCCCTGCGGCTGCACCGCCTCGGCTACACCTCGGCCTATATCCGGATCCCGCTGGCGGCGGGGCTGGCCACCGAAAGCCTCTCTGCCCACATCGGTCAGCGCATCCGGTGGGCGCGCGGCATGGTGCAGATCCTGCGTCTGGACAACCCCCTCTTCGGCAAGGGGCTCAAGCTGGGGCAGCGGCTTTGCTACTTCAATGCCATGCTGCACTTCCTCTCGGGCATACCGAGGCTCATCTTCCTGACGGCGCCGCTCGCCTTCCTGATCCTGCACGCCTACATCATCTATGCCCCGGCGGCGGCCATCGCCCTCTACATGTTGCCGCACATCTTCCACAGCGCCCTGACCAACTCCCGGTTGCAGGGCAAGGTCCGCCACTCCTTCTGGGGCGAGGTCTATGAGACGGTGCTGGCCTGGTACATCGCCAGGCCGACCACGGTGGCGCTCTTTGCACCCCACAAGGGGACGTTCAACGTGACCGCCAAGGGGGGTATGACGGAGGAGGTGTTCCTCGATCTGTCGGTCTCCCGCCCCTATCTGCTGCTGATCCTGCTCAATCTGTGCGGGCTGGGGTTCGGTCTCTGGCGCATCGGCACCGGCCCTGCCGACGAGGTGCCGACCCTGATCCTCAGCATGATCTGGACCCTCTACAACATGACCATACTGGGCGGCGCCCTGGCGGTGGCCTTCGAGTCGCGGCAGGTCCGTGCCAATCCCAGGGTGGAGATGGTGATGCCTGCGGCCATCAGGCTGGCGAACGGTCACCTCTACCCCTGTACCGTCAGGGATTACTCCAACGGGGGGGTCGGGGTGCTGCTCGAGGCGCCCCTGCCCCTGGCCGACAAGGAGAGGGTCTGGTTGCTGCTGCGCCATGACCAGCGGGAGCAGGCGTTCGCCGCCAAGGTGCAGCGGGTGTTCGGCTGCAAGCTGGGACTGGAGCTGGAACCCATGGCGCAGGCACAGCATGTCGAGTTCATCCAGTGCACCTTCGCCCGGGCCGATACCTGGTCCCTGTGGCAGCAGCGTCTGGGCAAGGATCGCCCCCTCCACAGCCTGATCGACATTACCCTGCTCGGCTGGGGAGCTTACTGGCGTCTGGCCCGTACCTCACCCATCGGCTTTGTTTGTATCCTCCTCGAGAAGCTGGCTCGCTGGCTCCTCTCCTTCGTTCCCCGTCGCGTCTCCCCAGATTTCCGGGCCGGGACTCCGACCTCACAGACAGTGAAAGGATGATGAAACCACAACGCTACCTTATTCCTCTCCTGCTGATGGCACAGGGTGCGACCGCCGCCGAGGTCGTCGGCCCCCTGCCGCCCGTTCCCGCTCCGGTGCGCACCCAGGGGATGAGCTTCGAACAGATGGCATCATCGCCAGGCACCCTGTCCCTGCGCGGCAATGCGCCAGACGGACTGGCCGACTTCACCGTGCGGCGGGACGAGGTGGTGACCCGGGCCACCCTGGATCTGAACTTCACGCCATCGCCCTCCCTGCTGCCGCTCATCTCCCAGGTCAAGGTCTATCTCAATGACGAGCTGATGGGGGTGACGGCCCTCAACCAGGATCAGATGGGGACGATGACCCATGCCAGCATCGAGCTGGATCCCCGCTATGCCAAGGATTTCAACCGCCTCAAGGTGAGCTTCGTCGGCCACTATCGGAAAGTGTGCGAGAACCCGGCGAGCGATACCCTCTGGCTCAACGTCAACCGGGACAGCAAGCTGACCCTGCAGTTGCAGACCCTGCCGGTGCGCAACGAGCTCTCCTTCTTCCCCATGCCGTTCCTCGACGTGCGGGACAATGGCAAGCTGACTCTGCCCATGGTGTTCACGGGCTCAGTGCCCCCGGAGCAGCAGCAGGCGGCGGCGGTGTTGGCCTCCTGGTTCGGCACCAAGGCCCAGTGGCGTGGTCAGCATTTCCCGGTGCTCATCAACCAGTTGCCGGATCGCAACGCCGTGATCTTTGCCACCAATGACGCGCGCCCCGATTTCCTGGTGGACTATCCCGAGGTGAAGGGGCCCACCATCGACATGATCAGCTCCCCCGACAATCCCTATGTGAAGCTGCTGCTGATCCTGGGGCGGGATCAGCAGGATCTGCTGACGGCGGTGCAGGGGCTGGCGCGAGGCGATGTCATGCTGCGTGGTCAGAGCGTCATGGTGGACGAGGTGAAGCCGCTCTCGCCGCGTCAACCCTACGATGCCCCGAACTGGGTGCGACTGGATCGCAAGATGCGCTTTGATGAGCTCACGGAGTACCCGGGCCAGTTGCAGGCAACGGGACGCACGCTGTGGCCCATGAGCCTGACGCTGCGCCTGCCGCCGGATCTCTATCTGCTGGGGGAGAACGGCATCAGGACGGAGCTGAAGTATCACCATACCTCGCCCACCCTGCGCGACGGTTCCCGGCTGGATGTGGGGGTCAACGGCCAGCTCATGAAGTCGTTCACGCTCGAGCCCGGCGAGATCAAGAGTGAGCGGTTGCTGACTCTGCCGCTCTGGTTTGCCGACGACGGCGACACCATGGCGCTGCGCATGCCCGGGCTCAAGACCACCCAGGCCAACAGCCTGAGCTTCTCGTTCGAGTATGCCCAGCAATACATGGGAGGAACGGAGGATGGCCGTTGCGACCTGGTGATGCCGCCAGCCCATCAGGTGCGCATCGACGAGGGCTCCACCATCGACTTCACCGGCTATCGCCACTTCATCGAGATGCCCGATCTCAAGGCGTTCGCCTATGCCGGCTTCCCGTTCAGCCGGATGGCGGATCTCGCCGACACCCAGATTGTCATGCCGGCCAGACCCCATCCCGGGCAGATCACCACCTTGCTCGATGCCGTCGGTGCCATCGGGGCCGAGACCGGGTATCCGGCGCTCTCCCTGCAGGTTCTGGACGACTGGGAGCGGGCGCGCACTGCGGATCGGGATACCCTGCTCATTGGCACCCTGCCGGAGGAGTTTCGAGGGGATCTGGCTCCCGACGCCCTGCTGCAATCCACGCGCAGCTGGGTCAACGAACCAACACGCCAGCACAAGGGGGATTTGCTGCACACCATGGCCGATCGCCAGCCCCAGGCCCGGGTGGGCATGACGGGCAACCGGGCCATCGCCGTCATCCTGGGGCTGCAATCGCCGACCCATGATCAGCGCAGCCTGGTCGCACTGCTGGCGGATGGACCGGCGGGGGTCACATTGCTCAATGATGCCCTGCAGACCCGGACCCTGCGCGATCAGGTGGCAGGCTCGGTGGCCATCATCCGGGAATCCGGGGTGAAGAGCCTGGTGGTGGGGGATCGCTACGAGGTGGGTTACCTGCCGTGGTGGGAGCGTCTCTGGCAACTGTTTGCCCGTTATCCGGTGCGTCTTGCCGGGCTGACCCTGCTCTGCATGCTGGTACTGGGCTGGGGCCTGCGGGTGCTGCTTGCCAGTGCCAGCCGCCGCCGTCTGAAGGAAGATTAAGAGATGACTCAGATGAAAAATGTCTGTGGTGCCCTGCTCCTCTGGGCCCTTTGTTCCCTCCCGGCGCAGGCCGTCTGCCACTGGCCGGAGTGGGATCACTTTCGCCAGCACTACATCAGCGAAGAGGGCAGGGTCATCGACCCTGCCGACGGGCGCCGCATCACCACCTCGGAAGGCCAGAGCTATGCCCTCTTCTTCGCCCTGGTCAACGATGACAGGGAGACCTTTGCCCGCCTGCTCGACTGGACGGAGCGGCAGCTCGCCCGCGGGGATCTGACCGGCTTCCTGCCATCCTGGCTCTGGGGCAGGCAGCAGGACGGCAGTTGGGGCGTGCTGGACGCGAACAGCGCGTCCGATTCGGATCTCTGGATCGCCTACAGCCTGCTGGAGGCGGGTCGCCTGTGGGACAACCACAGCTACTCGGCCCTCGGCACCCTGCTGCTGCGGCGTATCGCCCGGGAGGAGGTCGCCACGCTGCCGGGTCTTGGCCCCGTGTTGCTGCCCGGGGCGAAAGGCTATGAGGGGGAGGGACGCTGGACCCTCAACCCCAGTTATCTGCCCCCACAACTGCTGGCCAGATTCGCTTCCTTCAAGGGGCCCTGGGGCGAGATGCGGGCCCTCTTGCCCAAATTGTTGCAGGAGAGTGCGCCCCGTGGCTTTGCCCCGGACTGGGTGGACTGGCAGGCCGACAAGGGGTGGCAGGTGACGGCGGACAAGGGCGACACCGGTGGCTATGACGCCATCCGCGTCTATCTCTGGCTCGGCATGTTGAGCGAGGAGGATCCCGCCAGGGCTTCCCTGGTGGCCCACTTTGCCCCCATGCTGGCGCAGCTGACCGAATCGGGTCATCTTCCCGAGCGGGTATCCAGCCAAAGTGGTCAGGTTCAGGGCAAGGGGCCGAGCGGCTTTGCCGCCGCCCTCCTGCCCCTGTCACGGGGCTTGCCGGCGCAGGTCACCTTGCGCAAGCAGGTCTCCGATCACGGGCTGGATGCGGATGCCTACTACGGCAGCGTGCTGACCCTGTTCGGCGCAGGCTGGGATCAGGGGCGTTATCGCTTTGCCGCCGACGGTACCCTGCAGCCGGATTGGAGCGAGTCATGTCAGGCAGAGTGACCCTGGGGTGCCTGCTCGCCTGCCTGATGAGCGGAGCCCTGGCGCAAGGGACGGTACAGCCGGTGGCCTGGCTGCTGGAGCAGGTCAGGATTGGCGAGGCCCGTGGGCGGGAAGATCTCGTCAGCAACAGCCTCTATTCCCTCTCCCTGGTGGAGCCTGATCATCCGGAGCTGCTGGCAGCCCAGGCCCGTCAGGCCCTGCGCCAGGGCAAGGTCAAGGAGGCCGGGGCACTGCTGGCCCGCCTTGGCAAGCAAGACCCCGACTCTGCGCTCTATCGTCAGGGCATGGCCAACCTGGCCCTGAACGAACCGGCCAGGCGCCAGCAACTGCAACAAGCCAGGCTGCTGACCAGCGCCGGCAGGCTGGAGGAGGCCGAGCGTCTCTATCGCTCCCTGTTCTCCGGTGATCTTCCCCCCAATCTCGACGTGGCGGTGGATTATGCCCTGTTGCAGACACGGATCCCGGCCATGAAGGCGAAGGGGCTGGCGGCCCTGGAGGCACTCAACCGGCAATATCCGGGTGAGCCCAGAGTGCGGGGCGGGCTGGCTCGCCTCTATCTGGCGGAGGGTCGGCGCCAGGGGGCGCAGAACCTGTTGCGCGAGATGGCGCGAGATCCCTATCAGCGGGACGAGGCCGCCGAGATCTGGCTCGCGGACATCGAATCCCTGCCCATCGGTCCCGGGAGCATCGCTGCCTTGCAGGAGTACATGGTGCTCTTTGGCGAAGGGGATACCACCAAGGCGGAACAGCTGCTCGCTACCCAGGAGGAGAAGTGGGCCTCGCCTGCCTATCGCGCACGCCAGTCGGCGCTCGCAAGCACGGCGGGAGGTGGTGCCTCCATCTCCCGCTTGCAGCGTGCCCTGGCTGCCAACCCGGGGGATCCCGAACTCATGGGGGCCCTGGGGCAGGCCTACTCCCGCAACGATCAGCGAGCGCTGGCCATCGCCCAGTTTGAACGGGTGCTGGCACACCCCGAGGTGACCGACAAGGACAAATGGCGCAGCCTGCTGGCCACCAACCGCTACTGGCTGCTGGTGAGCCAGGGGCGCAGCGCCCTGGAACGGGAGCAGTGGGATGAGGCGGCGACCCTGTATCGCCGTGCCATCGCCCAGGATGGGCGTGAGCCCGAAGCCTGGCTGGGGCTCGGAGACAGCGAGCGTGGCCGCCATCGCGATGCCGACGCGGAGTCCGCCTACCGCAAGGCGCTCGCGATGGGGAGCGCGCGGGAGCGGGCACTGGCCCGCCTGTTCGATCTCTACAAGGAGCAGGATCCGGCGCGTGCCCTGGCCCTGCTGGAGCAGCAGGGCACCCCCGGGATGCAGGCCGAAGGGCGGCGGCTCAAGGCCGGGCTGTTGCAGGAGGAGGCCGATCAGCTCGATCGGGCCGGCAAGGTGGCGGCGGCGCTGCGCCTTCGCGAGCAGGCACTCGCGCTGACCCCGGAAGAGGTGTGGCTGGCCTATCGAGTGGCCGATACCCGGGCCCGCCTCGGGGAAGCCGGGAGCGGGGAGCGGCTCTTGCGGGAACGGCTGGCGGCGCGGCCCCAGGACGCCACCCTGCGCTACGCCACCGCCCTCTATCTCTCGGGGCAGGACAAGACGGTGGAGGCGAGAGGGGTGCTGGCCGCCATCCCTAGGTCCGGCTGGACACAGGACATGAATGCGCTGGATCGGCGCCTCGCCCGTGACGAGGTGCTCGCCAGGGCGAGGGCGCGTCACGAGGCTGGGGATGATGAGGGGGCCGAACGCCTGCTTCAGCCGTTGCAGCCGGATGAAGAGGCGAGTCTGATGCTGGCGGAGTGGGCCACGGATCGGGGGGCCTATGCACTGGCGGAGCAGCGCTATCAGGAGGTGCTTGCCCGCACGCCGCAACAGCCCGAGGCCAGGCTTGGCATGGCCGAACTGGCCCAGGCCAGGGGCGATCTGGCAAAGGCCCGTCACTGGCTGCCCGCCTGGCCGGTCAGCCCGCTGCCCCCGGAGGGGGCCAACTACTACCGCCGGGTAGCCAATCTCTATCAGGCGCTGGGAGAGGGCGAGACAGCCCGCGCCATCTTCACCGACTACGAACCCCTGGTGGCGATGCAACCAGCCTCCCAGCAGACGGCGCTGTTCTGGCGCGATGCCGCCCGCCAGCGCGTTGCCGAGCATGATGTGGAAGGGGCTCTGGTGCGGGATCGCAAGGGGCTGGTGGCCGCAGGTCTGGCCCCCCGCGAGGATCTGGAGGGGGGCGAGCTGACCCGGCTGGCACGCAGTCAGGATGGGGAGGGGTGGCTGGCATCCGGCCTGCGCAGCGATCTTGACAGACATTACCGGCAGAGTCAGACCACCTTCTCCCTCGACAGCGATTACTGGGGCTCCAGCGGTACCGGGGGCTACTCGGATCTGCGGGCGCTGACCCAGATGGCGCAACTGGATACGCCGCTGGCCGGTGGTACCGTCTTCGGCCGTCTTGAACTGGTCGACATGGATGCCGGAGATCTGCCGGACTCCCCTTACCGGGCGCAGTTCGGTACCTGCGCGGCCAGGGACTGTCGCGGGGACGCGCACCAGCAGAGCCGGGGCACCACCCTGGCGGCAGGCTGGCAGCGGGGGGCCTGGGCGTTCGATCTGGGGACCACGCCCCTCGGTTTCGAGGTGGTGGACTGGGTCGGGGGCGCCACCTTGACCGGTGACTGGCACACGCTGGGGTGGGGGATGACCCTCTCGCGTCGGCCCGTCAGCAGCTCGCTGCTCTCCTATGGGGGAACGGTGGATCCGGGCACGGGCATCAGCTGGGGCGGGGTGCGGGCGAACGGGGTCCGCCTCGATCTCAGCCGGGATCTGGGAGGGGCAGTCGGGTTCTGGGGCAGCGCCCAGCAGCACCTGCTGACCGGCAAGAACGTGCCCGACAACTGGCGCACCCGGCTCATGGGAGGGGGCTATTACAAGTTCGTCAACGAGACCCATCGCCGTGCCAGCGTGGGGCTCAGCACCATGCTGTGGCACTACCAGCAGGATCTGGGGGGCTATACCCTGGGGCAGGGGGGTTATTACAGCCCGCAGGGGTACTTCTCGCTCTCGGTGCCGGTCAGCTACCGGCAGCGTACCCCGGACTGGTCGTGGGAGCTGGGGGGATCGGGATCCTGGTCCTACGCCCGAACCGACGACAGCCGTCGCTACCCGCTGGAAGGCCTGCTGCCCGCCGGTTTGCCAGACAGAAATGCGCCTGTGAAAGGGGGCAGTAGCAGTGGATTCGGCTACACCCTGAATGGCGTGGTGGAACACAGGCTGACGGAACACTGGCGCATCGGTGGCCGGGTGGACATCCAGCAGGCGGATGACTATGCCCCCAGCCATGTCACCCTGTTCCTGCGCTACACCTTCAAGCCCTGGCAAGGGGATCTCGACATGCCGCCAAGGCCTCTCACTCCCTACGCGGACTTCGACTGACAGGGGCGCCCGTCATCACCGGGCGCCCTTATTTCAGATAGGAGCGCAGTACCCTCACCACCTGATCCAGATCCTCCAGCCGCTCGGCATGGGTCGTCTCCTCGGCGCCAAGATGCTCGCGCATGTGTCCCTCCAGCACCTCCAGCATCAGGCCGTTGACGGCGCCGCGGATGGCGGCGATCTGCTGCAGGATGGCGGCGCAGTCTGTTTCCTGTTCCAGGGCGCTCTCCAGGGCGCCGGTCTGCCCCTTGATGCGCCTGACCCGTGCCAGCAGCTTCTTCTTGTCGTGAACCGTGTGTGACATCCAGGATCCTCTCGATCAATAAAACTATACTGGGGTATAGTATATAGCATCCTCGTTTTCAGGAGAAATCCATGCCATCCCTCGCCTCATCCCACTGCCACCACCCCGTCGTCCACGAAGGGAATCCCCTGGCCGAACAGAAGACCCGCTGGGCCGTGCTGCTCACCGTCGTCATGATGGTGGCGGAGATCGGTGGCGGCTGGTTCTACAACTCCATGGCGCTGCTGGCCGATGGCTGGCACATGAGCTCCCATGCCCTGGCCCTCGGCCTCTCGGTGCTGGCCTATCGCGCTGCCCGCCACTTCGCGCGGGATCACAGGTTCAGCTTCGGTACCTGGAAGATAGAGGTGCTGGGGGGCTTCAGCAGCGCCCTGCTGCTGGTGGGGGTGGCGGGGTTGATGCTGTTCGAGTCGGTGGCCAGGTTGCTGGACCCCAGCCCCATCCATTATCAGCAGGCGATCGGCATTGCCCTGCTGGGCCTGCTGGTGAATCTGGCCTGTGCCTGGCTGCTCAGGGACGATCACGACCATCACCATGGTCACGACCACCATCACGGTCATCACGACCACTCGCACGATCACCACCACGGCCATCAGGATCTCAACCTGCGCGCCGCCTACCTCCACGTGCTGGCGGACGCGGCCACCTCGGTGCTGGCGATTGTGGCGCTGGTGGGAGGCATGTTGTGGGGGGCGGACTGGCTGGATCCCCTGATGGGCATCGCCGGGGCCGTGCTGGTTGCGGTGTGGGCCAGGGGGCTGCTGCGTGATACCGGGCGCGTCTTGCTGGATGCGGAGATGGATGCGCCCCTGGTGGACGAGATCCGCGAGGTGATCGCCGAGCTGCCTGGCGCCGAGATCCGCGATCTGCACGTCTGGCGGGTGGGGCAGACGCAGTATGCCGCCGCGATGTCGTTGCAGATGGCGACCCCGGTCCCGGCACAGGCGATCCGCGAGCGCCTCGCCATCCACGAGGAGCTGGTGCACCTGACCATCGAAGTGTCTGCCGACTGACGCCCCTGGCGGGCGTCAGCGGGGAGGCTCGCTCCCCTGATCCTGCCAGAGGGAGCCCAGCATCAGCCTCAGCAGCAGTCCCGGCGGGTCGTCGAGCAGGCGGCCCGGCTCCAGCAGCAGGTGCCCGTCGGCATGAAAGCCCAGGCTGGCGTGAACCTTGCCTTCCTCGCCACACACCTGGAGGAGGCCGTTCAGGGAACCCCCCTCGCCGGGTTGACAGCGCAGCCGCAGTTCCCGTGGTTCCCCCAGCAGGGTGAAGGCGCGGGCGAGGGGCGGGCTCTCTTCATAATCCGGCCAGTTGAAGAAGTGATAGCGTTCGGCGAGCACGCCGGCCTGCTGGCAGAACTGATCGAACAACTGGGCAATGCCCTGATACTCCTGGTCCAGCCGCCTGGCCTGCTCCTCAATCCGTTTCATCACCCAGCCCCCTCTATCCATTTGATTGGACATTGATTTCGTCACTCGCTCCCCTCTTCCCGCTGGTATGGGCCGAAAGCGGTGCCAGGTCTGTGAGCGCGATCGAGTTTTCGTTATGAAAACGTTATCTTGTTGATGCGGATTGGTTTTTTTTGCCCATCCGCTCACATTTACGGCAATTCCCGCTGATTAATATGACACCGCTCGGCAATGACCGGGTACTCGGATATCGAGACTAACTACAGCGGGAATTATAAAAAAATGGATATGAAAAAGACCAAAGTGGCGCTGGTAACAGCCTCACTGCTCGCGCTTTTGTCAGGCTGTAACGACAACAGTTCTTCTGCTCCTGCCCCTCAGGATGAGCCCGTCGCTCGTCTTCCCAACGTCCAGCCCCCGGCCGAACTGCTGACGGCCGGCCCTGACGAAGCGGTCATCGCCCTGGTGGATACCCAGACCAGCGCGGCGCGCGGTGTCACCGGCCCGTTCGCCAGCCACAGCCTGCACCTGTGGAACAACGACGCCTGCAACTCGACCTCGGAGGGCGGCCTCAACACCGGTTGGGATGACAAGAGCAAGACGCCGTCCGCGGCGGACAGTTTTGGTCCGGCCTGGGTCGTGCCGCTCTCCAAGATGGAAGGCTGCATCAACTTCATCGCCCGCAACGGCGATCTCGCGAACCTGACCGGCAGCGACATGAAGGTGGTCTTCAACGATCACCCGGATCGCACCGTGGCCATCGTCGCCGGCAAGAACGAGATCTTCGGCAGCCGGGCGGAAGCCTTCACCGCCGCCTTCGGCGTGGCGGGGGCCAGTGCCCATCTCATCGACGACAACACCCTGATTTGGCAAGGGGGCAAGGACAAGCCCTATGTGCGCCTCTACTACACAGAGTCAGGCACCATCACGGCAAACAGCGAGGGCGTATTCGATTTCCCCTACCTCAAGCTGACCCCGACCAGCCTGACCGAAGAGCAACAGGCCAAATACCCGCACCTCAAGGATGCCGCCGCCTTCGCCCTGCCTGCGGGGAAAGATCTCAAGCCCCTGCTCAAGGGTGAGCTGGTCGCCATCGGGACCGATGCGGACGGCATCCTGCAGGGGGCGACCCTGGTGCAGAGTGCCGGTGCCCTCGATGCCCTTTACAGCGAAGCGGCCACCAAGCTGGCCTACGGCGCCGTGGTGGAGGGAGGCAATGTCACCTTCCGGCTCTGGGCACCGACCGCCAAGTCGGTCAAGCTGGCGCTGTTCGACGAGCAGCACAAGTTGCTTGGCGAGCGCGCCATGACTCTGGACGAGGTCAGCGGCAGCTGGAGCGTGCAGGGGGGCAGCGATCTTGTCGGCAAATACTACCGCTACGACATTCAGGTCTATCACCCGGTCAGCCGCAAGCTGGAATCCTATCAGGTGACCGACCCCTACTCCTTGAGCCTGGCGATGAACTCCGAGTTCAGCCAGGTGGTGGATCTCGACGATCCGGCCCTCAAGCCGGAAGGCTGGGACAGCCTCAAGGCGCCCCACAGCCAGAAGAACCCCGCCGACATCACCATCTATGAGGCCCACGTCCGGGATCTGACCGGCAACGACGAGTCGACGCCGGTGGAGCACCGCGGCAAGTTCCTCGGACTGACCGACAGCGACAGCGTGCCCGTCACCCACCTGAAATCCCTGGCCAAGAGCGGCGTCAGCCACCTGCACCTGCTGCCGGTGTTCGACATCGCCACCGTCAACGAGGACCCGGCCAAGGTGGCCAACATCGGCGATGACTTCAGCAAGCTGTGCGAGGTCAATCCCGAGGTCAAGAACTCCAGGTTTGCCAGCCACTGTGGTGGCGGCGAGACCATCGAAGCCGTGCTCGGTGATCTGCAAGCCAGCGACAGCAAGGAGAACCCCGTGGTGCAGGAGCTGTACGGCTACCTGCGCGGGGTGGACTCCTTCAACTGGGGCTATGACCCCTACCACTACACCACCCCGGAAGGCTCCTACGCCACCAATGCGGAGGGGACGACCCGGATCAAGGAGTTCCGCGAGATGGTGCAGGCCATCAAGCAGAACATCGGCATGAACGTGGTGATGGACGTGGTCTACAACCACACCAACGAAGCGGGTCTCGGTACCAAATCCGTGCTCGACAAGATTGTGCCCTGGTACTACCAGCGCCTCAATCCGGAGACCGGTTCGGTGGAAAACTCCACCTGCTGCTCCAACACGGCGCCGGAACACGCCATGTTCGCCAAGCTGATGGATGACTCTCTGGTCACCTGGGCGCGGGACTACAAGATCGATGCCTTCCGCTTCGACCTCATGGGCCATCACCCGAAAGATCAGATGGTGCAGGCCCTGGCCGAGGTGAAGAAGGTCAATCCGGACATGTACTTCTACGGCGAGGGGTGGAACTTCGGCGAGGTACAGGATGACAAGCGCTTCGTACAGGCGACCCAGAAGCACCTGGCCGGTACCGGCATCGGCTCCTTCTCCGACCGGCTGCGTGATGCGGTGCGCGGCGGCAGCCCGTTCGACGGCGGCGAAGCCATTCGCAAGACCCAGGGCTTTGGCAACGGCGCCCTGGTGGATGCCAACGAGCTGGACGGCGTCGATCTCGCCACCGCCCTGCATCAGTCCGATCTGGTGCGCCTCGGCATGGCGGGCAACCTCAAGGAGTTCGTGCTGACCGACAAGGACGGCATACCGAAGAAAGGCTCCGACATCGACTACAACGGTCAACCGGCGGGCTATGCCCAGGATCCGACCGAAATCCAGAACTATGTCGACAAGCACGACAACCAGACTCTGTTCGACAACCTGGTGTACAAGGCACCCGCCGGGGCCGACCTGGTGCGGATGCAGGGGGTCTCTCTGGCGACCGCCATGCTGGGTCAGGGCATTCCCTTCACCCACGCAGGTGTCGAGCTGCTGCGTTCCAAGTCCATGGAGCGGGACAGCTACGACTCCGGTGACTGGTACAACCGGGTCGACTACGGCTTAAGTGACAATAATTTTGACAAAGGGCTGCCGCGCAAGGACAAGGACGAGGCCAACTACGAGCTGATCGAGCAGGTGCTCGGCCAGCACGCCAAGCCGGGTTCGGCCGAGATGCATCAGATGGTGAACTTCTACCAGGAGCTCTCCGAACTGCGTCAATCCTCTCGTCTGCTGCGTCTTGGCAGCGGCGCCGAGGTGATCAAGCGGGTCGACTTCCGCAACACCGGCCCTGAGCAGATCCCGGGTCTCATCGTGATGAGCGTGGATGACGGGGTGGGCGCCGGTGCGGATCTGGATCCGGCCATCGACGGCCTGGTGGTGATGATCAACGCCACCAATCAGCCCCAGAGCATCGGCGATTTCCGTGACGGCAAGGATCAGCCCATCGATCTGACCGGCATGGTCCTGAGCGGTGCCCACCGTGACTCCGACAGCATCGCCAGCGGTGCGGCCAATGACAGCGGTCAGCTGACCCTTGGCGCCTGGTCGGCGGCGGTGTTCGTCAAGCCGCAGAGCGGTGCCCAGGGCGCGGGGCTGCCGGTGAGCAAGAAGACGGATCTGAGCACCTTGCCTCCCTTCGGTGACACCGAGGTGTTCGTGCGCGGTTTCCTGAATCAGTGGGATCCGGTCAACAAGATGAACTTCAGTGGCAACTTCACCTATGAGTTCACCACCGAGGTGACGGCGGATCAGCTGGGGTCGACCCAGGTGAAGATCGCTGGCAACGAGTGGAGCGGCCCCGTCAATTACGGCAAGTGCAGCGATACCGACCAGCTTGCGACCGGCCAGGTCAATACGCTCTGTGCCAATGGCGGGGATCTGCCGTTCAACGTGGAGAAGGCTGGCACCTACAAGTTTGTCTTCACCGCCATGAACAAGGACAAGCCCACCCTGAGTGTCAGCTACACCGAACCGGCGCAGAGCTGCAAGGTGCTGGATACCGTCGCGGGCAATCCGCTCGGCTTCCCGCTCTATGTGCGCGGCAGTCTGAGCGACTGGAACGCCCAGCCGGCCTACCAGCTGAGCTACAAGGGGATGGAAGGCAACCTCGCCATCTATCAGGCCGCCTTCAACTACGCGGGCAGCTTTGACTTCAAGTTTGCCAACGACGATGGCAACTGGAGCAAGCAGTTCTTCGTGAAGGATGCCGGTGGCACCCTGATCGCACTGGAGCCCGAGCAGGTTTACCCGCTCCAGCACGGCGACGGTGGCATGGGCAACAACAGCATCACGCTGGAACAGGGTCTGTGGAGCTTCCTGGTGAAGGTTGACCCGACCCAGACTTCCGGCGAGGTGGGCAGCGTCATCATCCAGGAGTGCAGCGCCAAGTAAGTCTTTCCCATCGAGCCCGGGGCTGGCTCGGCAGCCCCGGGTTGAATTCCGCCTCGCCAAGGGCGGGATAACACCGAGAGAGTAAGCAAAGCGCGACTGCCGACCGGCAGCCGCGCTTTTTCTTTGCTCGTGGGCGAGGCAATAAAAAAGCCGCCCCGTTGGAGCGGCTGTTGGTTGTGCAGTTTACGGCCGGCCTAGCGTTTTCGCAGCAGGCGCAGAGCGTTGGCGGTGACCAGGGCGGTGGCGCCGGTGTCGGCCAGCACCGCAATCCACAGGCCGGTGATGCCGAGCAGGCTGGTGACCAGGAAGATGGCCTTGAGCCCCAGCGCCAGCGCGATGTTCTGGTGGATGTTGGCCAGCGCCGCGCGGGAGAGCCGGATCATGGCGGCGACCCCGCCGAGCTGGTTGTGGGTCAGCGCCGCATCGGCGGTTTCCAGCGCCACGTCGGTGCCGCCTCCCATGGCGATGCCGATGCTGGCCCGCTTCATGGCCGGTGCGTCGTTGATGCCGTCGCCGATCATGGCCACCTTGCGGGTGCTGGCGAGCTGGCTTATCTCCTCTACCTTGCCTTCCGGCAGCAGGCCGGCGCGCCAGCCCATGCCGAGCTCGGTGGCGATCGCCTCGGCGGCGCGGGGGTTGTCGCCGGTCAGCATGATGCTCTGCAGGCCGAGCTGGTTGAGCTCTTGCAGCGCCGCAGCCGCTTCCGGCCGGATCTGGTCGCGCAGGGCCAGCAGGGCGGCCGGGGCGGCGTCGGGCTGACCGAGCACCACGACTGTCTTGCCTTGCAGCTCCAGGGCGGCGACCCGGCCCCGTGTTGCGTCATCGAGGGAGGCGACCCGACTCGGCGCCAGCAATTGCCAGAGGGCGCCGTCGATGCGACCCTCTACCCCCATGCCGGGCAGGGCGCGCAGCTCCTGGGCTGCCGCCAGGGCAAGACCCCGCTTCCCTGCCGCCGTCACCACGGCGCGGGCCAGCGGGTGGTGGGAGCCCTGCTCGATGGCCGCCGCCAGTGCCAGCAGGTCGGCCTCAGGCTGGCCATTGAGGCTCACCAGTTCGGTCAGCTGCGGCTTGCCCAGGGTCAGGGTGCCGGTCTTGTCAAAGGCCAGAGTATCGATGTGGGCGAGGCGCTCCAGCGCGGCGCCCCCCTTGATGAGGGCACCCTGCCGGGTGGCTGCCGCCAGTGCCGAGGTGACCGCCGCCGGGGTGGAGATGACCAGGGCGCATGGGCAGCCGATCAGCAGCAGCGCCAGCCCGCGATAGACCCACTCGTCCCAGCTCTGGCCGAAGGCGAGCGGCGGTACCAGCACCACCAGCAGGGCAACCAGCATCATGGCCGGGGTATACCAGCGGCTGAAGCGGTCGATGAAGCGCTCGATGGGCGCGCGCTGGGTCTCGGCCTCCTCGATGAGATGCAGAATGCGGTCGATGGCGTTGTTGCCGGGCTCGGACACCACCTCGAGGCGCAGCACCCGATCCGCCGCCAGGCTGCCGGCGGGCACCTTGTCACCCTGATGGCGCTCCACCGGGATGGATTCGCCGGTCAGGGCGCTCTCGTCAAAGGCGCCGAGGGGGTCGAGCAGGCGGGCATCGGCGGCCAGGCGGGCGCCCGGGGCGATTTCGATGATGTCGCCGGGGCGCAGCTGGTCGGCAGCGACCTCTTCGCGCACCTCGCCCTCGGCAGTGGTGCGGATGCGCAGCGCCTTGTCGGGCACCAGCGCCATCAGGGCGGTGACCCCGGCGCGGGCGCGGCCAGCAGCGTAGGCCTCCAGATGTTCGCCCAGCATGAACAGCAGCAGCACCATGGCCGCTTCGGCGGTTTCACCGAGGAACAGGGCCCCCACGGCGGCGACCGTCATCAGGGTCTCGATGGCGAAGGGAGAGCCGCTTCTGGTCAGTGCCCACGCCTTGCGGGAGATGGGCCACAGTCCCCAGAGGGTGGCCAGGGTAAAGAGCGGCTGACCTAGCTGGGCCGGCAGCAGGGCCGCCACCCCCATCAGGCCGGCCAGCGACAGGGGCTGCCAGTATTTGCCGAGCAGGTTACTGACCCTCTGCATCAGCGGGCTGCGGCCCGGTTCGCTGCGAGCCGTGTTCTGAGCTCCCCCTTTGAGCTGGAAGCCGGCGGCCAGCACGGCGGCGGTAACGGGGTCGGGGGAGAGGCCGGGGGCCAGATCCACCACCAGCTTCTCGGTGGCGAACAGCACCCGAGCCTGCTGTACGCCCTCCACCCGGCTGACGGCGGTCTCTATCTTGCGGGCACAGCTGGGACAATCCATGCCCAGCACCTGCCAGCTATGGCGGCGGCTGTTCTGCTCGGGGGGCGTCAGCGGCGGCTCGGTCGCGGCGGCCGTGTGGGCGTGCCCCTGCTCATGATGATCGTGGTCGTGGTCGTGGGCTGTGTCGGTGGCGCAAGCGCCTCTGGGGGGCTCTTCATCACCCGGGCCGTCTGCGCCACTTTGCCCCTGATGATCGTGGCGGGTCGGGTTGGCGACACCACTGGCCTGTGCCCCGTTGTCGCAGCAGTGGCTGGTGTGGCTGTGCCCGGCCTCTGGGGTGGCGGCCTTGCTGACGGCCTTGATGGGGGCGGCGGCGTGTTGATGGCTGCAGCAGGATTTGCTCATGATGCGTTCCTCTTGAGGGATCCCGCCCCTGCGGGATCCTGGATGACTGCGCCGAGTGTAAACCTTGGTGTAAAGTCCAAGGTCAAGCCCTCTTCTCCTCTTTGTCCGGGTCCATGTCAGTGGCCGCTGATCTGCCTCTGGAGCAGGAGGGATGCAAAGGGATGCCAAATCCCTTTCATTAGCGGGTGTTTGTCATCCCGTGGCGGGCCTATACTGGGGACCCTGGATCCCACATCAATCATCAAGGACCTAACATGAGCAATACCGTCACCCTGCAAGGCAACCCCGTCTCCGTCTCCGGCCACTTCCCCGTTGCCGGTGAGCAGGCCAAGCCCTTCTCCCTGGTTGCTGGCGATCTGTCCGATGCGACCCTGGCGACCTTCGCCGGCAAGCGCAAGATCCTGAACATCTTCCCGAGCGTCGACACCCCGACCTGCGCCACTTCCGTGCGCAAGTTCAACGAGCAGGCAAGCGCCCTGAACAACACCGTCGTGCTGTGCATCTCCGCCGACCTGCCGTTCGCCCAGGCCCGTTTCTGCGGCGCCGAGGGTCTGGACAAGGTGGTGAACCTCTCCACCCTGCGTGGCGTCTCCTTCCTGCAGGACTACGGCGTGGCCTTCTCCTCCGGCCCGCTGGTGGGTCTGGCTGCCCGTGCCATCGTGGTACTGGATGAGCACGACAAGGTGCTGCACAGCGAGCTGGTGGCCGAAGTCGCCGACGAGCCGAACTACGCCGCCGCCCTGGCCGTTCTGTAAGTCGCGCCACAGGCTGATTGCCTGACGGCCTGCCCCGTTCACACGGGGCAGGCCGTTTTTATTGCGCTCCCGAACCTTTTACTTATGGGGTGGGTCTGGCTAGACTTCGCCTCCACATCCTCGTTCAGCCTGTATCTGCGATCCCCATGACGTTTGACGAACTCGCCCTTGACCCAGCCCTGTTGCCCCTGCTGCCCGCAGCGCTGGAAAAACCGACCCCCATTCAGCAGCTAGCCATTCCTGCTGCCTTGTCAGGACGGGATCTGCTTGCCCTGGCCAGGACCGGCAGTGGCAAGACCCTGGCATTCGGCCTGCCGTTGCTGCAGAGGCTGGACGCAGCCAGCGACCGGGTACAGGGATTGGTACTGGTCCCCACCCGGGAGCTGGCAAGCCAGGTGAGCGCCGCCCTGCAGGAGATTGCCGACGGGTTGGGGGTGCGCCTTCTGACCCTGTGTGGCGGGGTGGCCCAGGAGTGGCAGGAGCGGGAACTGGCTCTCGGCCCCCAACTGCTGGTGGCGACCCCCGGACGGTTGCGGGACTTGCTGGCCCAGCAGACGCTGGGGCTGGGTGCCCTGCGCATGCTGGTGCTGGATGAAGCGGATCGCCTGCTGGAGATGGGGTTCTGGCCCGACATCCAGTGGCTGATGAAGGCGATGCCGGAGGCGCGGCAGCAGATGCTCTTCTCCGCCACCTTGCCGGTCGAGCTGGAGAGCCTGGCCTCGGGCCTGCTGCAGGATCCGGTGCGCATCGAGGCCGAGCTGCTCAACAGCCTGGTGAACGACATCGAGGAGCGGCTCTATCTGGTCAACAGGAGCAGCAAGGTGCCTGCGCTGATCGCCCTGCTGGAGGCCGGAGAGTGGCCCCAGGTGCTGGTCTTCATCAGTGCCAGGGACGACGCGGACGGGGTGGCCAAGAAACTCGCCAGGGCTGGCATGACGGTGGCAGCCCTGCACGGAAACAAGGATCAGGCCACGCGGGAGCAGGCGCTGGCGGATTTCAAGGAGGGCAGGGTGCGGGTGCTGGTGGCCACGGATCTGATGGCGCGCGGCATCCACGTGGAGGCATTGCCGGTGGTGATCAATCTGGATCTGCCGGAGCATGCGCCCGTCTACGTGCATCGTATCGGTCGTACCGCCCGTGCCGGGCAGAGCGGTCTGGCCATCTCCCTTACCTGCCACGGTGATGGGGAGGCGCTCGAGGGGATCCGGGCCCTGACCGGTCGGCCCCTGCCCCTGGCGGCGCTGGCAGGTTTCCCGGTGACCGACAAACCCGCCAGCGGGGAGAGCAAACGGGCGCCAAGAGACAAGCAGGCGAACCGTCGCACCCAGGGCAAGCGCAGCATCAAGCAGTTCAAGGGCAAATCCTGAGACGGACTTCTTGCCCCCGGCGGGAGCCTGTCGTCGTGAAGGAGAGGAGAGATCGGCAGCGCGCCCGGGGGCGCGCCAAACTACACGGCAAGGGGGTCAGTCGTGGAACTGGTTGATCAGGCGGGAGAGGTTTTGCAACCGCTCCACCAGCAGGGTGATGCCATCGAGGGCTTGACGGCTGTTGTCCGCGGTGTGGCTCGCCAGTTGGTGGATCTGGTGGATCCCCTGATCCAGGGTGCTGGTGACATCCGCCTGCTGGCTCACCGCCTGGGCTATCTCGTCGCTGGTGTGGGTCACCCGGGCCAGCATCCGGTTGATCTGGTCGAGCACCTCGGCGGTGGCCCCCATGTGCTGCTGGCAGAGCACTGATGTCTGGGCCCCCTGCTCCATGCCATCGGACAGTTGCCGGGTGCTCTGTTGCAGCGCCCCTATCATGTCGCTTATCTCGCCGGTGGAACTGCGGGTCTTCTGGGCCAGGGCCCGTATCTCGTCGGCCACCACCGCAAAGCCGCGCCCCTGTTCACCGGCCCGTGCCGCCTCGATGGCCGCATTGAGGGAGAGCAGGTTGGTCTGATCCGCAATCTGCCCGATCACCTCCAGAATGCCGTTGATCTTCTGGCTGTCCTGGGTCAGGCGCGCCAGCACGCCCTGGCTGGCGTCCAGCTCCTGATGAAGCCTGTCGACCGAATCCCGGGTGGTGGCCAGCGCCTGCTGACCACTGGCGGACACCTGCTGGACCTCGCCCACCAGCGCATTGGCCTGGTGGGCATTGTCAGCCACATCGCGGATGGACTGGCTCATCTGGGTGATGGCCGCCGCCAGTTGCTCGCTCTGGGCCCGCTGCTGTTGCAGGTGGGTGTCTATGGTCTGGATATGCCCCCTGTCATCCTCCGCCGCCTGCAGGATCTGTTGGTTGGTGTCCGCGCTGCGACCCACCACGGCGCGCAGCTCCGCCTTCTTCATGCGCAGCAGCAGTTCAAGGGCGGCCAGGCTGTCCTGACGCCTGGCATAGAGTACCTGGCAAAGGGCGCTGCCCTGCTCCTCGCCCGCCATGGCCAGCAGTCTGGCCAGCCGCCGTTGCAGATGCCAGCCATGCCCCATCTGGGCCAGCAAGCAGAGCAGGGTGATGACGCCCCACCCCGGCTGGCCGGTGACCAGACTGGCCCCCATGCCGAGCAGGGCGGTGCCAGAGAGCAGCAGACACAGCTGCCCCGGCTCCAGGGTCAGCCGGGTTAGCCAGGGCAGTGCCTTGCCGTCACGGATCCGGGCATAGAGCTGCTCTGCCCAGGCGATGTCGTGATCCTGGGGACGGGTGCGGACAGACTGGTATTCGATGATCTGCTGCTGATCGTTGAGAATCGGCGTGACGTAGGCGTTGACCCAGTAGAACTGACCACTCTTGGCGCGGTTCTTTACCAGCCCCATCCAGCTCTTTCCTTGTTGCAGGCGGCGCCACATGTCGGCGAACGCGGCCTTGGGCATGTCGGGGTGGCGGACCAGATTGTGGGGCTCCCCTTCCATTTCGGTCGCGCTGTAGCCCGCCACATCGCAAAAGTGCTGGTTGGCATAAGTGATGTGACTGGCGGGATCCGTGGTCGAGATCAGTGAGATGTGATCGGGGAAACGGATCTCCCCTTCGTGCCGGGTTGTGGTCATGTGCGCATCCTGAATGAGCCAAGTAACTGATAAAGTTATTTTTTATATTTGTGATTGTTACGGCGTCATTGTAGATGCGGACTGTTACACCACCTTGGCTTGGGTCAATAAATCAACACGGGAAAGGCTGAAAAAAGTCGTAGATGGCGGGCTCAGCCGCGGGGAGTGAAGTCGTGGATCTCCCCCGTCCTCGGTTTGAAGCGGGGGTCATTGTCTTCTGCGCTGGCGACCCAGGCCATGGCCTGGCAGAAACTCTCCTGCTTGGCGAAGGCATCCCGGGCCTGATCGATGGCTCGTTCGGCATTGCGCCGATCCATCTTGCTGGCCTTGCGGTCGCTGAACTGCTTCTGCTGGCTCAACATCCATTCGAGGAAGGCCTGGCGGCATTCGGTTTCATCGGCGGCCTTGGCGGGAAGGGCAACAAACAGGGCAATCAGGAGCAGAGCACGCATGGCAGGATCGGATCACGGGGTTGATGAATGAAAAGAGGCGGCATTTTATGCCGGGAACTTGAACAGGAACAGTGTCAGGAGGGGTCAGATGTCCCGACCCCTCCCCGGACTCAGTGTTTGACGAGGTAGAGCTGACGGCTGTAGGCCACGTCTTCCGGGTTGTTGATGGGATACCCCTTGAGCCAGGGCTTGATGAGCCGGGCATTGGTGTACTGGTAGATGGGGGCGATGGGGGCCTCCTTCTGCAAGATGGCCTCGGCCTCATCGAACAGGCGGGCCCGCTCTGTGGGCTCCTGACTGTTGGCCGCCTGCGCCAGCAGCTTGTCGTAAGCCGGGTTGGCGAACCGGGCCATGTTGCCGCTGTGGCCCGATCCCCAGAGCCCGAGGAAGGCGGAGGGGTCGTTGTAATCGGCGACCCAGGAGGAGCGGATCACCTCGAACTGGCCACTTTGACGGCTGTCGAGATAGGTTTTCCACTCCTGGTTGGTGAGCTCGACCCGGGCCCCCAGCTTCTGTTTCCACAGGTTGGCGATGGCCAGCGCCATCTTCTTGTGAATTTCCGCCGTGTTGTAGAGCAGGGTCAGCCTGAGGGGATTGCTTGGGCCGTAGCCCGCTTCTTTCAGCAGGGATCTGGCACGCTCGTCCAGCGCCTGCTGACTGCTGGTGGAGAGCAGATTGGGCTTGGGGTCGAAGCCGGCGGTCACGTCCGGGGTGAAGTGGTAGGCCGGTTTCTCTCCGGTGCCCAGCACCTTGTCGGCAATCAGGCCCCTGTCGATGGTGTAGGAGAGCGCCTGGCGAACCCGAACATCATTGAGGGGCGGGCGCTGGGTGTTGAAGGCGTAGTAGTAGGTGCCGAGCTGTTCCGGGGTATAGACCTCCCCCGGGATCTGGGCCATCAGGCTCTGGTACTGCTCCTTGGGGAAGGATTCGGTGATGTGCAGATCCCCGGCCAGATAGCGGTGTGTGGCCGCGCTCTCCTGGTTGATGGGCACGAAGGTGACGCGGGTCAGCACCGTGTGGGCGCGATCCCAGTAGTAGGGATTGGGCGTCAGCTCCAGTTTCTCGTTCACCACCCGGTGACTCAACACGAAGGCGCCGTTGCCCACCAGCTTGCCGGGCTGGGTCCACTGGTTGCCATATTGTTCCATGCTGGCCTGGTGCAGGGGCGACAGGCTGGGATGGGTCAGCAGGCTCAGGAAATAGGGCACCGGCTGGGAGAGGGTCACCTTCAGGGTATGGTCATCGACGGCCTCCACCCCGAGCGCATCGGGGGCCAGCTTGCCTGCCACTATGTCGTCCACCTTGTCGAAGCGAGCGAGCTGGGCGAACCAGGCGAAAGTGGCGGCTTCCCTGGGGTCAACCAGCTTGCGCCAGCCATAGACGAAGTCGGCGGCGCGCACGGGGTCGCCGTTGGACCAGCGGGCATCCGGCCTCAGGTGGAAGGTGAATGTCTGGTTCCCCTCGTTGTCCCAGCTCGCGGCCACCCCGGGCAGCACCTTGCCGTCCGGCCCCTGGGTCAGCAGCCCCTCGTAAAGGTCTCTGAGGACCTGCAGCTCCGGCAATCCCACCAGCTTGAGAGGGCTCAGGCTCGCCGGTTCATCCTTGAGATGACGGACGACGGCCTGTTCAGCGGCGAGTGGGGTACCGGGCGGCACATCGGCGGCCTGGACGCAGGCACAGCCCAGCAGGGCCAGCAGGGGGCTCCATCCTTTCATGGTGAATCCTTCAAAATGTGTGAAGCGGGGAGAAAACTCGGCGAGAATGCATCGCCGGCAGATGGGAAATCATGATATCCCCTTTGCTGGTCAGACCGCCAGCATGAGTCCCATTGATATCCGATGCGGCTGTCAACGAAGGGGCGCCGTGAGCGCCAGGAAAAGGAGAGAATGATGAGAGCATGGATCTTGTTGGCCTGCGTGCTGAGCCAGGGCGCCTGGGCGTTGTCCCCGTGCGAGAAGAGCAGCCCGGTGGGAAGCTGGTGCGAGGTGAACATAGAGGCGCTGCACCCCACCCAGGGCGGCGTGGGGCAGTTGCAGGTGGATACCACTGCCCGGGAGCTGGCGGACAAGAGCGAGAAGCAGCTCGACAAGCTGATGAAAAAGAAAGAGATCCCCATCGTCATCGCGCCGGATGGGGGTTACTGGCTGGTGGACAGGCACCATCTGACCAAGGCGCTGTGGCAGCAGGGGGTGAAGCAGGTCAGGGTCAAGGTGATTGCACGGTTGCAGGACAGGGCCAATTTCTGGAGCCAGATGCAGAACAACCACTGGGCCTGGCTCAAGGATGAACGGGGTCAACCCCTGACTCCCGAGCAGTTGCCCGGCCATATCGGTGAATTGCCGGATTACCCCTACCGCACCCTGGCGGGGCTGTTGCAGGATGCGGGCTACTTCAGCAAGAAGGATCAGGTCTACTTCGTCGAGTTTGCCTGGGCCAGCTGGCTCGGCCAGCAGATGGCCTGGCAGCCGATCGATGAGGTCAACCTCGCAGATCGCCTCGCCGAAGCCAAACGGCTGGCGTGCAGCAGCAAGGCGTCGGATCTGCCTGGTTACCCCGGCAAGCAGTGTCGCGTCAATCAGCCCAGAACGGCGGGTTGAGGGATCCTGCACAAAGGGTCTGGTTGATATTTGTTCTCGATTGGCCATGATACAAACTCCACTCGTGTCGGCAAAGGAGAGGAACATGGAACATCAGAACTGGCAACGTTACATGCTGGAGGCGGAGAACGCCCTTGGCATGGGGGCTCTGGGCACGGCGATCTGCCTCTATCAGCAGGCCCTGGGGGAAGTGTATGAGCTGGCCTCCGGGGATCTGGACGAACTGGCCAGCATGCGGGTCGCCACCTGTCACCGCATGGCCGATTTCTGGCGTGCCATGGAAGAGCCCGCCTATGAACTGCGCTACCTCAAGCTCGCCTCCGAGCTGGTCACCGCCCTGGTGCCCCAGTGCCCCAACCGTGAGTGCGAATCCCTCATCAGCGAGCTGGGCTGCTGCCGCGCCGCCCTGCTCTCCTTCTTGAAGCGCCACCCCAATCCGGAGATTGCCCGGCTTATCCAGGTGCAGGACAGGGTGCAGGGCTGCGAGCTGATAGGCCGGTTCCGTCTCAACTAAGTTCAGCGCCGTTTTTGCAGCTTGCTGGCGATGCGGTTTTGCGCCTCTTCCCCTTGCAGGGCCTGGGCGAAGGCGCGCGCTTCCAGGTCGATGACGAAATGCACCGCCTGTTTGAGCTCCTGCTTGAGCAGCGCCTTGCTCTTCTGGAGCGCCATCGGCGGCTTGGCCGCCAGTTTCAGTCCCTGCTCCCGAGCGAAGGGGAGCAGGTCCGCCGGGGCCAGCACCCGGTTGGCGAGCCCGAGACGCAGCGCCTCTTCCCCATCGATGGCCTCTGCCAGCAGCAACAGCTCCGCCGCCTTGAGGTGACCGACGGCGCGTGGCAGCAGCAGGCTGGCGGCAAACTCCGGCACCAGTCCCAGCTCGACGAAAGGCAGCTGCAGCCGGGCGTTGTCACCCAGATAGACCAGGTCGCAGTGCAGCAGCAGTGTGGTGCCGATGCCGACTGCCGGGCCGCCCACGGCGGCGATCACCGGTTTGGGGAAGTCGGCCAGGGTGTGCAGAAATTGCAGGATGGGGTCGTCCGGCTCAAGGGCGTGCTTGCCAACAAAGTCGGCCAGATCGTTGCCGGCGGTGAAGCACCCCGCCTGGCCCTGCAACAGCAGCACATGGACCTCTTCGTCCCGGGCGGCCTGGCGCAGTGCGTCGGTCAGCGCCAGATACGTTTCCGTGTTGAGGGCATTGCGCTTTTCCGGTCGATTGAAGGTCAGGGTGAGCAAGCCGTCCTGCTGTTCGGCCAGAATTGTGAGGGCCATGTCTGAATCCTTGTTGTCGGGGGCTGTCAAAAGCTTGCCACAGGGGTAAGCTTTGTCTCGTTTAACAACATCATAAAAGGATTTCAACCATGTTTAAACGTGCGTTTTATTCCACCATGGCACTGCTTCTGGCCGCCCCGGCCCTGGCCAAGGTCGACGCAGTCGATGGTTATGTGCGCCTGCTGCCCCCTGGCTCGCCGAACACAGCGGCGTTCATGGTGCTCAGGAACGATGGGGACAAACCGGTGAAACTGGTGGCGGGAGCGTCTCCTGAGGCGGGCCGTGTCGAGCTGCACACCCATTTGCACGAGAACGGCGTCATGAAGATGCGCCAGGTGGAGAGTATCGAGATCCCGGCCAAGGGGGAGGCCGTGCTCAAGCCCGGCAGCCTGCACATCATGTTGTTCGACATCCATACCCTGGCCCAGGGCACGCCCTTCCCGCTGACCCTGACCCTGGACGATGGGCAGACGCTGTCACTGAGCCTGCCCGTGAAGCCGGTCGAACCCATGAAAGGGATGAAGCACTGACATTTATGGACGCTTGTTCAGCTTTTTACTCTAGGTATTCCTTGCCCAGCGGGTAAAATGATGGCCTTTCCAGTCCAAAATGGAGCGAAGTGATGAAGAAGACCCTGATTGCCGGCACTGTGATGGCTCTGCTCAGCCATGGGGCCATGGCCGCCAATGACTGGCGTTTTGCGGCGGGTGCCGATCTGTGGAATGCCCAGGGAAGTGGCCAGGTCAGCAGCGTGGGTGCCGATGGCAGCTACGACGAGAACTACAACTGGAGCGGCTACCTGCAACTGGAGCACGGCATCCTGCTGCTGCCCAACGCCAAGTTTGAAATGTCCGACTTCAGCAGCAGCGGTGGCAGCTTCAACAACGATCTGCTGGCTTACGACCTGAGCCTCTACTATCGCCTGTTCAACAACGATCTGTTCCAGATCGATCTGGGTCTGACCGGTCGTCGCTACGACGGTGATTTCAACACCCAGCACTACTCCTATGACAAGGATGTGCTGATGGCCTACACCGGGGGTGAAGTACGCATCCCGGGGACCGGCTTTGCCGCCTTCGGTGATGCCCGCGTGCAGGATGCCGACAACTACGACTACCGTCTGGGCGGCTCCTACAAGTTCTCTTCCGTGCCGCTCAAGATCCGCGCCGGCTGGCGTGAGGCCGAGATGGACTTCGATCGCGTCGATCAGACCATCGACGGCTGGTTCATCGGTGGTGAATTCACCTTCTGATCTCCCTGAGGAGCACACATGGGCCACATCATAGTGACTGGCGCGGGGTCCGGACTGGGCCGCGCCCTGACCATAGGGCTGGTTGAACGCGGCCATCAGGTTTCCATGATGGGTCGCCGTTACCAGAAACTGCAGGAGCAGGAAGAGCTGCTCGGCAAGGCGGTGATCGGCATTGCCGCCGATCTCGCACACCACGAAGAGGTGGATGTCGCCTTTGCCGCTGCGGTGGAGTGGGGCGGTCTGCCCGACATGGTGATCCACTGTGCCGGTGTCGGCGAGTTCGGCCCGGTGGGTGTCTACACCGCCGAGCAGATCCGCCGGGTGGTGGAGAGCAATCTCATCTCCACCATACTGGTGGCCCAGCAGACGGTACGCCTCATCGGCGACAAGGGCGGGGTGCTGGCGAATGTGCTCTCCTCCGCCGCCCAGACCGGCAAGGCCAACGAGAGCCTCTATTGCGCCTCCAAATGGGGCATGCGCGGCTTTCTCGAATCCTTGCGGGCCGAGCTGAAGAGTGCTCCCCTGCGACTGGTGAACCTTTATCCGAGCGGGATCCGCAGCGAGTTCTGGGAGAATTCGGATCACGTGGATTCGAGTGGTTTCATGACGCCGGAAGACGCGGCAGCCTACATGCTGGATGCGCTGGCCGCGAGAAGCAGCTGCCATGTGACCGATCTCTTTATCGGTCGTAATGCCTGAAGCGCCGTGAACCGGCCCCGTCGCCAGATGACAAGGAAAAAAAGCGCGCCATTTGGCGCGCTTTTTCATTGATGTGCAGTGCTAAATTATCTGCTTGCCTGCCTCTCTTTACGCCGGGCCATCATGGATGTGAAGGCGGGTAAATTCAGTGCCGACATGGCACGGATGATTGATGATGCATCTCGGCACATATTATTTCCGAGTCGCATATTCCCGCAGGAAGGATGGAATCACCTGTTTTGGCTTCTTGCCAAGGGTCAGCAGCAATGCAAAGTCCGGGTCGATAATGCCATGCCGACACGCCAGCTCTTCCAACAAGGCAAGCCAGAGGTGGGCCGTCACCTCTGCATCCGCCAGGGCACGGTGAAACACCCCGTCATTGGGCAGGCTCCGGTATTGCACCAGGGTACCCAGCTTGTGATCCGGGGCATCGGGAAACAGGCGCCTCGATAGCAGCAGGGAACAGGCGAACTGGCCGCGGTATTGCGCCGGCAATCGCTCTATTTCCGCATCCAGAAAGCGCTTGTCGAAGGAGGCGTTGTGGGCGACCAGATTGTCATCACCGATAAAGTCGACGAAATCCGCCATCACCTCGTTACAGGGGGGAGCCTGTTTCAGCATGGCATTGCTGATCCCGGTATATTGCTCGATGAAGCTGCTCACGTTGAAGCCCGGATTCATCAATGCCGAGAAACGCTCACTGATATGGCCATCCTTGATTCTGACGGCACCGATCTCGATGGCTCTATCCCCTTGTCCGGGTGAAAGCCCTGTGGTCTCGAAGTCGAGCACGACAACGGTATTGGCTGAGGCGATGGACATAACTTCTCGGGCAAGCTCGGTAAAGAGCGCCAGTCTAGGAAATCAGCCGTGCCGTGTACAGGGCAATGCAGTTATCTCATTGGTTCACGCTGGAGACGCATTTTTGTGCATCATGGCTGAGAGCCATATAAAAAGCCCCGAGTGCCGTGGCACTCGGGGCTTTCCTATGAAAAGCGAAAGGCGGTGTCGCGTTATCAGCGACCCAGCTTGGCCTTGAGCATGGCAACGATCTCGCCGATGGCCACTTCCTGCTTCTCGCCGGAGCGGCGGCACTTGTACTCCACCACGCCGTTGTCGAGACCACGGTCACCGATGACGATGGCGTGGGGCACACCGATCAGCTCCATGTCGGCGAACATCACACCCGGGCGCTCCTTGCGGTCGTCAAACAGCACGTCCACACCGGCGGCTTTGAGCTCGGCGTAGAACTGCTGCGCCTGCTCGGCCACGCGCTCGGACTTGTGCATGTTCATCGGCACGATGGCCACTTCGAACGGGGCGATGGCATCCGGCCAGATGATGCCGTACTGGTCGTTGTTCTGCTCGATGGCCGCAGCCACCAGACGGGAAACCCCGATACCGTAGCAACCCATCTCCATGGTGACGGACTTGCCGCCTTCGTTCAGCACGCTCGCCTTCATCGCTTCGGAGTACTTGGTACCCAGCTGGAAGATGTGGCCCACTTCGATACCGCGCTTGAGCAGCAGCTTGCCCTGGCCGCACGGGCTCGGGTCGCCTTCCACCACGTTGCGCAGGTCGGCAACCTCAAAAGAGGTGATGTCGCGATCCCAGTTGGCACCGGTCAGGTGGAAACCGGTCTCGTTGGCGCCGCAAACAAAATCGCTCAGATGGGCGGCGCTGCGATCGACGATGATGCGACCGGCAAAGCCGACCGGGCCGATGGAGCCTGCATCGCAACCGGCGGCCGCTTTGATCTGCTCGTCATTGGCGAAGGTCAGCGGGTTAGCCACGCCAGAAAGCTTCTCGGCCTTGATTTCGTTCAGCTCGTGGTCGCCACGCAGTACCAGGGCGATGACGGCCTGTTTGCCGTGCTCGTCTTCCTCGGCCAGTACCAGCAGGGTCTTGGCGATGGCGGTCGGCGCCACGTTCAGGAAAGCGGCCACTTCGTCGATGGTGTGGACGGCCGGGGTGGCCACCTTGGTCAGGGCTTTGGTTGCGGCAGCGCGCTCGCCAGCCGGCGCCAGGGCTTCGGCCATCTCGATGTTGGCGGCGTAATCGGATGTATCGGAGAAGGCGATCAAGTCTTCACCGCTCTCGGCCAGCACCTGGAATTCGTGGGAGCCGGTGCCCCCGATGGAGCCGGTATCGGCCTGCACCGGGCGGAAGTTCAGACCCATGCGAGTGAAGGCGGTGCAGTAGGCCGCATGCATCTTCTCATAGGTATCGACCAGGGAGGCCTTGTCGATGTGGAAGGAGTAGGCATCCTTCATCAGGAATTCGCGGCCACGCATCACGCCGAAACGGGGGCGCACTTCATCGCGGAACTTGGTTTGGATCTGGTAGAGGTTCAGCGGCAGTTGCTTGTAGCTGTTCACTTCGTAACGGACCAGCGCGGTGATCACCTCTTCGTGGGTCGGACCCAGCACGAAGGGGCGGTTGTGACGGTCGGTCAGGCGGCACAGCTCGGGGCCGTAGTCATCCCAGCGGCCGGACTCCTGCCACAGCTCGGCGGGCTGTACCACCGGCATGGACACTTCGACGGCACCCGCATTGTTCATCTCTTCGCGGACGATGTTTTCAATCTTCTTCAGGACCCGCAGGCCGGTCGGCAGCCAGGCGTACATGCCGGAAGCGAGTTTGCGGATCATCCCGGCGCGCAGCATCAGCTGGTGGCTGACAACTTCAGCGTCGGAGGGGGTTTCCTTGAGAGTGGAAAGCAGATATTGGCTGGTACGCATCGCGGTAGACCTTCGCTAGTTCGGGCGGCTTGGCCCTGGAAAATTTCAAGTGCGGAATTTTAACAGGCGAAGCCCCCCGGCCCAAGGGCTAAATTCAGCGGCGCTGGGGGGAGGGCGGGGGCCTTGCCCCGTCCGCACTAGACCCGAAATTGCGACAGCAACTGCTGTTGCTGCTGGCTGGCCTGATGGAGGGAGGAGGCCAGTTGCAGGCACTCCTGGGCTTCCTGTTCGCCCGTCTGGGCCTGCAGGCTGATATCCGAAACCTTGCCCGTGGTGTGCCCCAGGGTGTGGGAGAGCTGGCTGGTCGCCTCTGCCACCTGTTGCACCATGTCGGCGAGCTGATCGATGGCCTCTTCTACCTTGAACAGGATCTGCTTGGTGTTGTCGGAGTCCGCCATACCCGATTCCACGGTTTTCAGGTTGCGTTGCATCATCAGATAAGCCTGCTCTGTCTGCTGCTGGATGCTGTTGATCACGTCCGTTATCTCGGCACTGGAGGTGGCGGTGCGATTGGCCAGGGTGCGCACCTCGTCGGCCACCACGGCAAAACCGCGCCCCATCTCGCCCGCCCGGGCGGCTTCGATGGCGGCATTGAGTGCCAGCAGGTTGGTCTGCTCCGAGATATTGCTGATGGTGGAGATGATCTGGCCAATCTGCCCTGCCTGCTCCTTGAGGGCGTTGATGGCGGTGGCACATTCACCCACCTCCATGACCACCCGCTGCATGCCGGCGGTGGCGGAGGAGACATACTGGCTGCTTTGCGTGGTGAGCTGGCGCACCTCGTTGGCGTTGTGTGCCGCCAGGTTGCAGTTGTCCGAGATGGTGGTGGCCACCTGCACCATCTGCTCGCTGTCGTGGTGCAGCGCCTGGGCATGCGCTGCGGTCTGGCGGCTGCTCTGGCTGATGGCCTGGACCCGGTTGACCGAGGTGTGCACGTGCTGGTTGATGTGCTGGTTGTTGTCCATGGTGGCGCTGATCATTTTCTGCAGCTTCTCGATGAAGCGATCCACGCTGCCGGCCAGGGAGCCAATCTCGTCGTCGCGTGAGAGGTTGATGCGGGCATTGAGATCTCCCTCCCCGGCGGCGATGTCCTGCATGCGCTTGTCGACCTGGAGTAGCGGACGAACAATGGTGCGTACCAGCCAGAAGCCGCAGCAGGTGACGATCAGCAGGCTGAGCAGCAAGCCCCCCAGGATGAGTCCCCTGGTGTAGTCGATGATGGCGTTGAGCTGGTGAACCTGATCCTCGACGGTGGCGTCCCCCTGGGCCTCGACCTCGACCAGAGCCAGCCTGAGCTGGTCGGCACTGTGTTCGTAACGGGCCAGCTGGTTCTGATAAGCGCTCAGGGCTGTGGTCCATTCACGGATCAGGCGGGCATTGTCGGCTTGCAGGGCACGATACTGGGTGGAGAGCATTTGGCCTGCAAACTCCCCGTCGCCGGGCACATCGAACTGGCCGGTTGCCAGCATGCCGTCAACCGCGTCCTGATAGAAGCGGGTGGCTTGTGCCAGCTCGGCCTGGATGGCAGGAGTAGGGCCTTCGCTCTGCATCTTCTCCAGCGCATAGAGCTGGCGCAGGAATCCGATGTTGGCCTCCATGCCGCCATCGGCCGCTTGCCAGCGGGTCGCAAGGCCGCCGTTCCAGCTGATGGCCTGATCCGGTGAGCGGGTGAGGCTCTCGACGGCCTCGTCACCGATCACCTCCAGCCTGGTCGAGAGGCGTGACATGCGTTCAGAACTGGCACGCAGCGCCTCATCGGCGCTCGTGAAGGTGCGATAGAGGGTCAGCAGCTGTGCCTGCTCTTGCTGATAGGTCTGCTCATGCTGCTTCAGCGTGGTGATGGCCGCCGCATCGATGAGCCCGCCTTGCTCCACCCGGTGCAAAGCGTCGCTGGCCGCCTCTTTTGCCCGTTGCAGCTCCGGTGCGTCGAGGGGGATCCCCGAAAGCATTTTCTGGATATAGAGCGACTGGTTGCCGAGTTCGATGGAGCCCTCCATGGCACCATCTGCCGTCTGCCAGGCGGCACCCAGGACGTAGGAGAGCAGATCAGCCAGCCGCTGGCTGCCATACCAGCCGATCGCCCCCATGCCCAGGGTGCAGCCGAGCAGAATGGTGAGTCCGAGGTTGGATGTGGTGACGATTTTCATGATTCAAGCCTTCCCTGGTGCCGAACAAGACCATTTCAGTGTTCAATCAATGACGAAGATGTGCCATCCCCGATGGAAAATAAAGTGACAGACTGTGTTCTGAACGAGGGAAATGGCCGGGTATGAAGAGCTGGTCATCCCATGATCTGCATGGACCTATGCTGGATACTTATCCAGTTATTCTTTATGCTATGACCCAATTTGCGAGAGTCTGCGTGGCGAGGAAAAGAACATGATCGGTCGCTTGAGAGGCGTCATCATCGAGAAGCAACCCCCCGAGGTGTTGCTGGAAGTCGGAGGGGTGGGATATGAGGTTCATATGCCCATGAGCTGCTTCTATGATCTGCCCGAACTCGGGAAAGAGGCCGTCATTCACACCCACTTCGTGGTGCGTGAAGATGCCCAGCTGCTCTACGGCTTCAACCACAAGCAGGAGCGGGCGCTGTTTCGCGAGCTGATCAAGACCAACGGGGTCGGCCCCAAGCTGGCACTGGCCATTCTCTCCGGCATGACGGCCACCCAGTTTGTGATGAGCGTTGAGCGCGAGGAGATAAGCTCCCTGGTCAAGTTGCCCGGCGTGGGCAAGAAGACCGCCGAGCGCCTGGTGGTGGAGATGAAAGACCGCCTCAAGGGCTGGGTCAGCCACGATCTCTTCTCCCCGGCCGAAATCACCCTGCCCGCGAAAGAGAGCCCGCTGCGTGCCCCGGATGCGAGCGAGGAAGCGGCCAGTGCACTGGTGGCCCTCGGCTACAAGCCGCAGCAGGCCAGCCAGATCGTCAGCAAGGTGGCCGCCGACGGCATGTCGGTAGAGGAGATCATTCGTGAATCCCTGCGCAGCCTGGTGTGAGGTAGACAATGATTGAAGCGGATCGCCTCATCTCGGCCGGTGCCGCCCGTGAGGACGAGATCATCGATCGGGCCATCCGGCCCAGAAAGCTGGCCGATTACACCGGACAGGATCACGTCTGCGATCAGATGGAGATCTTCATCGAGGCCGCCCGCCAGCGCGGGGAGGCCCTCGATCATCTGCTGATCTTCGGGCCTCCCGGCCTTGGCAAGACCACGCTAGCCAACATCGTCGCCAACGAGATGGGGGTCAACATCAAGACCACCTCGGGCCCCGTGCTGGAGAAGGCCGGCGATCTGGCGGCGCTCCTCACCAACCTGGAACCGAACGATGTGCTCTTCATCGACGAGATCCACCGTCTCAGCCCGGTGGTGGAGGAGGTGCTCTACCCGGCCATGGAGGATTATCAGCTCGACATCATGATAGGGGAGGGGCCGGCGGCCCGCTCCATCAAGCTCGATCTCCCTCCCTTCACCCTGATCGGTGCCACCACCCGGGCCGGCTCCCTCACCAGCCCCCTGCGTGACCGGTTTGGCATCGTGCAGCGCCTCGAGTTTTACAACGTCAAGGACCTGACCGACATCGTCTCTCGCAGCGCCCGCTGCCTCGGGCTCGACATGACGGAAGACGGCGCTCTCGAGGTAGCCCGTCGCTCCCGGGGGACACCGCGCATTGCTAACCGTTTGTTAAGGCGGGTACGAGATTTTGCCCAGGTGAAGTCTGACGGGCGAATTGACGGACCCATTGCGGCCCGTGCTATGGACATGCTGGACGTGGACAATGAAGGTTTCGACTTCATGGATCGCAAGCTATTGTTGGCCGTCATCGACAAGTTTATGGGGGGGCCAGTCGGGCTCGACAACCTGGCCGCCGCCATCGGTGAGGAGAAGGACACCATAGAAGACGTGCTGGAACCTTATCTGATCCAGCAAGGCTATCTGCAACGTACACCCAGAGGGCGGATCGCAACTCAGAGAGCCTACGCACACTTTGGCCTGGAACGACCGGCAGATCAGTAGACGTTGCGATATGAACCAAAAAGCCGCCCTTGAGGCGGCTTTTTGTTTTGCAGGCAAAAAAAAGCCCACGGCACAGGCGGTGGGCAAAGACAATTCAGGATGGATGTTCACAGACAGTGAGCGCGTCTGCAGACCGGTCGGGAAAAAACAGAGGAGCCGTCGCGAGGCTTCAGAGTCGGTTCATTTGATAGAGTTGAACGAAAGAAAGCTTGTAGTAACGGATGGTCTTGGCAACAAACTTTTTCATCATTAATCCCAACAAACAGGTTCGAAATGTTCATCGAATACGTACCGGGAACCCGGAATGACCGGCCTGTATTCAGAGGTATGCCCTCACTGCGAGGCGCATTGTAGGAGCTCTTTACGGGTGGGACAAACAAGAAAATCTATGGGCTTCTGATTAGATAAACTAATGATTTTGGTAGGAGTGCCAATCCGCATAAACATGTGTTTTTACTGGGTTTAAATTGATTTTTGGATGAGCCTGGCCATTTATTGAAATAATCGAGACGCGAGGGCTTTATTTCCGTGGTTGCGTATTTGTTTAACAGAATTGAAACTATTTTGGTTGGTCATAAAATTGATTTAAATCAATTATTTACGACTTATCGTTTTTTGTGATGAAGCTCCCATAATTAATGGGGAAAGCCCTATAAGTTACCTTGAAAAAACATGTATTGAGGGTGGTTTTACATTGATTTCAATCAAATAAAGGTGATATAAAACAGCGATCATTATAGGCGGGAATAGAACCCTGGTTATTGTTTATTAGATGTTAAACATTAGCTTTTTTTGTTCCTGTATATTGCCTTGTTGTTAATGTGGTGGCAGTCGAATCCGGTCAGTCCGCGAGGGGTGACCGACCGTTCGGGGACTTCCAATGGAAGCTTTGTCCTTAAAACTTAAAATAGCCGTGCCAATAATCGGTGAGGAAACATCATGATTGCTGAGCATGTGGTAGACCTATCGCGGTTCCAATTTGCTGCGACGGCCCTTTATCACTTCCTGTTTGTACCCTTGACGCTGGGGATGGCCTTCATCCTGGCGATCATGGAGTCTGTCTATGTGATGACCAACAACACAGTGTACCGGGACATGACCAAGTTCTGGGGCAAGTTGTTTGGTATCAACTTTGCCCTCGGGGTTACCACCGGGCTCACCATGGAGTTTCAGTTCGGTACCAACTGGGCTTACTACTCCCACTATGTCGGCGACATCTTCGGGGCCCCGCTGGCCATCGAAGGCTTGATGGCCTTCTTCCTGGAGTCCACCTTCGTCGGTATGTTCTTCTTCGGTTGGGATCGTCTCAGCAAGCGCCAGCACCTGGCGGCTACCTGGCTGATGGCGCTCGGGACCAACCTCTCCGCACTGTGGATCCTGGTCGCCAACGGCTGGATGCAGAACCCGGTGGGTGCCGAGTTCAACTTCGAATCCATGCGCATGGAGATGGTGAGCTTCGCCGACCTGGTGTTCAACCCGGTTGCACAGGTCAAGTTCGTCCACACCGTGGCGGCAGGCTATACCACGGGTGCCATGTTCGTGCTCGGGATCTCCTCCTATTACCTGCTGAAGAATCGTGATGTGGCGTTCGCTCGTCGCTCCTTCGCCATCGCGGCCGCGTTCGGCATGGCCTCCATCCTCTCCGTGCTGGTGCTGGGTGACGAGTCCGGCTACGAGACCGGGGAAGTGCAGAAGGTGAAACTGGCGGCCATCGAGGCCGAGTGGAACACGGAGCCGGCTCCGGCATCCTTCACCCTGTTCGGGATCCCGAACCAGGAGGAGATGCGCACCGACTACGCCATCAAGATCCCCTATGCCCTCGGCATCATCGCCACCCGTTCCCTCGACGGTCAGGTGACTGGTCTCAAGGATCTCAAGAGCGAGCATGAGCTGCGCGTGCGCAACGGCATGACCGCCTACGACCTGCTGACCAAGCTGCAATCCGGTGACAAGTCCGACGATACCCGCGCCCGCTTCGACGAAGTGAAGCAGGATCTGGGCTACGGTCTGCTGCTCAAGCGTTACACCCCCAACGTGACCGACGCCACCGACGAGCAGATCAAGGCTGCCGTGGATGACTCCATCCCGCAGGTACTGCCGCTGTTCTTCGCCTTCCGCATCATGGTTGCCTGCGGCATCCTGATGCTGGTGCTGATCGGTCTGGCCTTCTATGACAGCACCCGCCACAAGATCGGCGAGCGCAAGTGGCTGCTCAAGGCGCTGCTGTACGGCATTCCGCTGCCCTGGATCGCCATCGAGGCTGGCTGGTTTGTCGCTGAGTATGGTCGTCAACCCTGGACCATCGCCGAGATGCTGCCGACTTATGTCTCTGCATCCAACATTCCTGCGTCCGAGATCTGGTTCTCTCTGATCGGGATCTTCCTGTTCTACACAGTACTGCTGATCATCGAGATGTACCTGATGTTCAAGTATGCGCGCCTGGGCCCAAGCAGCCTGAAGACGGGCAAGTACCACTTCGAACAGAGCAAGGCATAAGGAGAGTGACCCATGTTTGATTACGAACTGTTGCGTCTGGTCTGGTGGGTGCTGGTCGGCGTGCTGCTGATCGGGTTTGCCATCACCGACGGTTTCGATATGGGGGTGGGCGCCCTGCTCCCCTTCGTCGGCAAGAAGGATGTGGAGCGTCGCGTGATGCTCAACACCATGGGGCCGCACTGGGAAGGCAACCAGGTCTGGCTGGTGACCGCCGGTGGAGCCCTGTTCGCCGCCTGGCCCATGGTCTATGCGGCGGCCTTCTCCGGCTTCTACATCGCCATGATCCTGACCTTGATGGCGCTGTTCTTCCGTCCGGTCGGCTTCAAGTACCGCTCCCTGCAGGAAGACGCCAAGTGGCGCTCCAACTGGGACTGGGCTCTGTTTGCCGGTAGCGCCATTCCCCCTGTTATCTTCGGGGTGGCGTTCGGCAACCTGCTGCAGGGTGTACCGTTCAGCTTCAACCAGTTCCTGATGATGACCTATCACGGCAACTTCTTCGGCCTGCTCAATCCGTTCGGTCTGCTGGCCGGTCTGGTGAGCCTCTTCATGATCATCACCCAGGGTGCAACCTGGCTGATGATGAAGACCGAAGGTGAAGTGCTGGCGCGCTCTCGCACCGCCGCCATGATCTTCTCCCTGCTGACCCTGGTGCTGTTCGCCCTGGCCGGTGTCTGGGTGAGCGGCATGGATGGTTATGTGATTGTGGGCTCCGTCGCCACCGACGCCGTCACCAACCCCCTTCACAAGGAAGTGGTGGTGCAGGCCGGTGCTTGGATGCAGAACTACAACCTCTATCCCTGGATGATTGCCGCACCCGTGCTGGGTCTGGTGATGTGTCTGCTGACCGCCGTGGCGGCCAAGCTGGACAAGGGTTGGGTGGCGTTCCTGTTCTCCTCCCTGGCCATCGCCGGCATCATCCTGACCGCGGGCTTCTCCATGTTCCCGTTCGTGATGCCTTCGAGCCTCGAGCCGTCCCAGAGCCTGACCATGTGGGATTCCACCGCCTCCTTCAACACCCTCAAGGTGATGACGGTAGTCGCAGTCGTCTTCGTGCCGACCGTGCTGGCTTACACCATCTGGACCTACATCAAGATGTTCGGCCGGGTGAGTAACAAGCACATCGAAGACAACCAACAATCGCTCTACTAAGAAGGTGCCCTGATATGTGGTATTTCACCTGGATCCTGGGGCTGCTGCTGGCCTGTGCGTTTGGGATTATCAATGCGCTCTGGCTGGAGCACACCGAGAACCTGGATCGTCAGATTGATGAAGACAAGTGACAGGCTCGCCCGGCTGGCCGCTCCTCTGGAGCGCCAGCCATGGCAAGGTCTGATGCTGCTGGCGGCGGCCCTGCTGGCTGTCGCCATCTTGCAGGCGCCCAACCTGGTCGCGGCCAACACCAGTGAGCACGGCCTCTGGCTCGCGCCCTGGCTGATGTGGGCGGTCTGTTGCGGTGTCATGCATGGACTGGGGTTTCACCCGCGCAGCCTGGTGGGTCGCGTGCTGTTCCTCCCCTGGCTCGCCCTGCCCAGCCTGCTCTGCGGGCTCTGGCTGACCAGCAGCTACTACCTGCCATAAATGATGAAGGAGGTCGGCATGAGCCCACCTCCTTCTTTTTTTTTGAGGGGCGTGCCGCCGCCCGGTCAGAGCGACAGAACCTCGCTTGTCACGCCGCTCGCAGCCACTTCTCTTGTCCGCTTTTCTTGTGATGCTGACAGCCCTGTGGTCTTCGGCCTGTCGGCGCCGCAGCACGCCATAAAAAACAGGGGGAGAGGGGATTTCCCTGTCTCCCCCTGCTTCTTTCCTATTCAGCCCTGCGCTATGATAGCCCCCCATCTGACTGTCGAATGGATCACAGATTTTTATGGGGGAAGTCTCTGAGTTTCCGGTGCGTGTCTACTACGAAGACACGGATGCCGGAGGCATCGTCTACAACGCCAATTATCTCAAGTTTATGGAACGGGCCCGCACCGAATTCCTGCGCGCAGGCGGCATCGAACAGGATGTCCTGCTGCAGGCGGGGATCGCGTTTGTGGTGAGTCGCACCGAAATCGACTTCCGCGCGGCTGCCCGCTTCAATGAACTGCTGACCGTAATGACGCAAGTAACTGAAGTGAAACGCGCTTCCATGCGTTTTTCACAGCAGATCCTGGCGGCTGATGGACGGCTGATCACTCAGGCCATGGTACAGATCGCCTGTGTCAGTCATCCGCAAATGAAACCTGTTGCAATACCTGAAAAAATCAAGGGAGTGCTGTTAAGTGCACGCTGAAATTTCGTTTATTGGCCTGTTCTGGCAAGCCAGTCTGTTGGTGAAACTGGTCATGATGACCCTGATGGGCATGTCGGTCGTCTCCTGGGCGCTGATCATCCAGCGCTCCAAGGCCATCAAGGCGGCCAACCTCGCCTCGGAGCAGTTTGAAGACAGATTCTGGTCCGGGGTCGACCTCAATCGTCTCTACCAGGAGTCCTCCTCCCGTCGTGACGACATCGAAGGCATGGAAGACATCTTCTACTCCGGCTTCAAGGAGTATGCTCGCCTGCTCAAGGCCGGTGCCCGCGGTCAGGATGCGGTGATGGACGGTACCTATCGCGCCATGCGCGTTTCCCTGTCCCGTGCAGTGGACGATCTCGAGTCCAACCTGCCGGTCTTGGCGACCATCGGTTCCATCAGCCCCTATATCGGTCTGTTCGGTACCGTCTGGGGGATCATGAACGCCTTTATCGCTCTGGGCCAGGTTCAGCAGGCGACCCTGCAGATGGTGGCACCGGGTATCGCGGAGGCGCTGATCGCCACCGCCATGGGTCTGTTTGCCGCCATCCCGGCCGTTATCTTCTACAACCGCTTCACCAACAAGGTCGAACGGCTGGAAAACGCCTACGCCAACTTCATGGACGAGTTCACCACCATTCTGAACCGCCAAATCGCACAGCAGGGTGAGAAGTAATGCAAACCTATCAGCGGCTCAAACGCAAGAAGGTCGCCGAGATCAACGTGGTGCCCTATATCGACGTCATGCTGGTGCTGCTCATCATCTTCATGGCGGTCACGCCCGTGATCACGCAGGGGGTCAAGGTCGACCTGCCCCAGGCGGAGTCCGAGCAGTTGCCGGAAGACTCCAAGCCGCCTTTCATCGTCAGCGTCAATACCGAGGGTGAGTACGTCATCAAGGCCGGCGAGGCGGATGACGAACCCGTACCGAGCGGCACACCAGAGGCGATGCAGCAGTACATCACCGAGAAGGCCATGGGCTATCTGGCCATCAACCAGAACGCGCCCGTGGTGGTCGCCGGTGACAAGTCCGTGCGCTACGAGGAGGTGATCCTGCTGATGGTGGCCCTCAAGAAAGCCGGTGTGCCTCAGGTTGGTCTGATGACGGATCCGGTGAACTGACGGAGATGGATGTGAAGCGTGGTATTTCCGGTTATCTCGTCGCGTCGCTGCTGCTGCATCTGATCATCGGCATCATCCTGCTGGTCGGTGTCGACTTCAGCAAACCCAAGCGCCCCGAGTCCAAGGGACAGATCGTCAATGCGGTCATGATGGACAGCGAAATGCTGGAGCAGCAGATGCAGCAGGTCCAGCAGCAGAAGCAGGCCCAGCCCAAGGCTGCACAGCAGCAGAAGGACAAGGAAGACGCTGAGCGCGTCAAACGCGAGCTGGCACAGGAGCAGGAGCGTCTGCGTATCGCCGAGACCAAGCGCAAGCAGGCCGAAGAGGCGACCCGCAAGGCCGAAGCCGACAAGCAGAAGAAAGAGGCTGAACAGAAGCAGGCCGAAGAGAAGGCCCAGAAAGCCGAGGAAGCCCGCAAGCTGGAAGAGCAGAAGACCAAGAAGGCCGAAGCCGAACGCAAGGCGGCGGAAGAGGCCAAGGCGCTGGCGCTCAAGAAGAAAAAAGAAGAGCTGGAGAAGAAGCAGGCTGAAGAGAAGGCCAAGGCGGAAGAGGCCAAGGCCAAGAAAGCGGAAGCCGAGAAGAAGGCCAAGGCCGAAGCCGAGAAAAAGGCGAAGGCGGAAGCCGAGAAGAAAGCCAAGGCCGAGGCCGAGAAGAAGGCGAAGGAAGAGGCGGACAAGAAGGCAAAAGCTGACGCAGAGAAGAAGGCGAAGGCCGAGGCCGACAGAAAGGCCAAGATTGAGGCGGAGCGCAAGCGCAAGGCGGCCGAAGAGGCCAAGTTGCAAAAAGAGATGGAAGCCATGATGGAGCAGCAGCTGGCCGCCGAGGCCAATGCGCGCAGTCAGGCAGCATCGGCAGCCGCCAAGGGCGAGGTCGACAAGTATGCCGCCCTCATCAAGGCCACGGTCGAGCGCTACATGATTTTGGATCCCACCATGCGGGGCAAAACATGTACTATCGGTGTCAAGTTGGCCAGTAGCGGCTTCGTCATCTCGGTGGACAACGGTCAGGGTGATCCGGCGGTCTGCCGCTCCGGCAAGGCGGCGGTTCTGAAGGCCAACCAGTTGCCGGTGCCGAAGGATCCGGCGGCATTCGAATTGATGAAGGATCTACGCCTTCAGCTAGCGCCAACGATTTAAGAGAGTGTTTCTGCTTTGATTGGCAAAGGTTGTTGATCAGAGAACTGAGTCTCAAATTGGAACTGAGAGTTTAAGCCATGATAAGAAAAGTGTTTTTTGCTTTGGTTGGCTGTTTGTTGCTGGGCCAGAGTGCTCAGGCGGCCTTGGATATCGTCATCACCGGCGGTATCGACAGTGCACGTCCCATCGCCATCGCTCCCTTCAAGTGGGAGGGCAATGGCCAGTTGCCGCAGGATATCGCGGAGGTGGTCTCCAACGACCTGATGCGCAGCGGCAAGTTCAAGCCGCTGGCCCGTGGCCAGATGCCGCAGGCGCCGAGCTCCAGCGGCGAGATCAACTTCGCACCCTGGGCTTCCCAGGGAGTCGAAGCCGTGGTGGTCGGCTCCATCGCCGCCGTGGGTGATGGCACCTACAAGATCAACTTCGAGCTGGTCGACGTCCTGAAAGGCCAGCTGGCCAAGACCCAGGGCGGTGAGGCGAACGGTTACATCCTGGACAGCCGCATGGCGACCATCCCGGGTGCGCAGATGCGCCAGTTTGCCCACCGCATCTCCGACATCGTCTACGAGCGTCTGACCGGTGAGCGTGGTGCCTTCCTGACTCGTCTGGCCTATGTCTCCGTGCAGCAGGGCACCCAGTTCCCGTATCAGCTGCGGATCTCCGACTACGACGGCTACAACGAGAAGACTCTGCTGCGCTCCCGTGAACCCCTGATGTCCCCGGCCTGGTCGCCGGATGGCAGCAAGCTGGCTTACGTGAGCTTCGAGAACCAGAAGTCCGAGATCTATGTGCAGGACATCTACACCCAGCAGCGCAGTCTGATCACCAGCTTCCGTGGCATCAACGGTGCGCCGGAGTGGTCTCCGGATGGTCGTCGTTTGGCTATTGTTCTGTCCAAAGATGGGCAGCCTGACATCTATGTCGTTGATGTTGCTAGCAAGCAACTCACTCGAGTCACAAATAACCGCACCATCGACACCGAACCCTCCTGGATGCCGGACGGTCAAACTTTGCTGTTCACCTCTGAACGTGGTGGCAAACCCCAGATTTATAGCGTAAATTTGGCGACTGGCATGACTCGCCGGATGACCTGGGAAGGGGATTCCAACCAGGGGGCATCCATCACACCGGACGGCAAGTCCATGGTGATGGTGACCCGGGTTCAGGGACAATATCGCATCGCTCGCCAGGATATGGAAAATGGAGCCATGCTGGTACTGACCCAGAGTGCTCTGGATGAATCGCCAAGTGTGGCTCCCAATGGCAGCATGATCATTTATGCCACCATCTATCAGGGTCGTAAGAGTCTTGCATTGGTGTCGACCGACGGTCGCTTCAAGGCAGTGCTTCCGACCAGTAGCGGTGAAATTCGTGCACCAGCTTGGTCGCCCTTCTTGAATTGATAAAAATCGATTGTTTTTTGTTTTGTTATAAAGGTTTAAGGAAATAGCATGCAACTCAATAAACTGCTCAAGGGTCTGGCCATCGCACTGCCACTGTTCACCCTGGCTGCCTGTAGCTCCTCTTCCGACTCCGACGCCGCTGGCGCCGAGTCCGGCATGACCGACGGCATGGGCGGTGTACAAACCGGCGGCGCCAACGGCATGTTGTCCCCGGAAGAGCAGATGCGTCAGAAGTTCGAAGCGCTGCAACGCGACAACGTGATCTACTTCCCGTACGATGGTTACGACATTCAGGGTCAGTACGCCGACCTGCTGGATGCCCACGCCAGCTACCTGCGTGAACGTCCGAGCGTCAAGGTACTGATCGAAGGCCACGCCGACGAGCGCGGTACGCCGGAATACAACATCGCGCTGGGTGAGCGTCGTGCCAAGGCTGTTGCCAAGTATCTGCAAACCCTGGGTGTGCAGGCCGAGCAGCTCTCCATCGTCAGCTATGGCGAAGAGAAGCCGCTGGATCTGTCCCACACCGAGGAAGCCTTTGCCAAGAACCGCCGTGCGGTCCTGGTTTACTAAGGTTTGAGTCGAACGAAGTTCGTTTATATGCAAGCGGCCATTTCGATGGCCGTTTTATTTGCACTAAACGTCAAGGTTTGATCCGAATGAAATCTGTATCAGCGAGCGACTATGCGCTGGCCGTTTTATTTGCACTAAACGCTAAGGTTTGATCCGAATGAAATCTGTGTACAAGCAAGCTGGTGTTGCGCTGGCCGTGTTGGTTGCTTTGAATGCGCAAGCGGCGGCACCCGTGAGCGATCTGAGCGGGGATTCTGGCAGCAGCGGCGTGGTGCTGAGCGGCAACAATGGTGCCATCGTACCGACCGGCAGCCTGGAAGACCGGGTTGCTCTGCTGGAGCGTACCCTCAACGCCCGTCTGCGTCTGCAGGCCGAACTGCAGCAACAGGTCGACTCCCTGCAAGGGGAGGTCTCCGAGCTGCGTGGTCAGCTGGAACAGCAGACCTACCAGATGGAGCAGTCCCAGGAGCGCCAGCGCCAACTCTACCAAGAGCTCGACAAGGTGGCCAACAGCCAGCCTGCCGCCGCGCCCGCAACACCTGCTGCAGGTGCTGCAACGCCTCCTGCCGCGGCAGCCAACTACTCCACCAACCAGGATGAGAACCAGGCCTACGACGCGGCCGTGAACATGGTGCTCAAGGAGAAGAACTACGACAAGGCCATTCCTGCCTTCGAAGGGTTCATCAAGCAGTTCCCGAACTCCAGCTATGTTCCCAATGCCCACTACTGGCTTGGCCAGCTGATGTTCAACAAGGGCGACAGGGCGGGGGCCGCGAGCCAGTTCTCCACGGTGGCGAACAAATACAGCAAGTCACCCAAGCGGGCCGATGCCCTGCTGAAACTCGGCATGCTCGCCCAGCTTGACGGCAAAAAAACAGAGGCCAAGGCCTTCTATGAGCAGGTGATCAAGGGTTACCCCAACACCTCGCCGGCCCAGCTGGCCAAACAGAGTCTGGCCAAGCTGTGACATTGCTGCATGTCACTGTTTTCGTAACACTCTTGTAAATACCGCCGTGCTTTGTATGCGCAGTGAACAATCAGATTTAATTTAAGATTTTTCTATTGCGCCAGGATGATAAATCCGTAATATAGGCCGCCGTCAGAGCCGGAGCAGTAATGCAGTCGGCGCTGGTCGTGGTGAGGGTCGTTAGCTCAGTCGGTAGAGCAGTTGACTTTTAATCAATTGGTCGCTGGTTCGAATCCAGCACGACCCACCATTTCTTCACAGCAGGTGAAGACAATATTCCCAGGTCGTTTAGCTCAGCTGGGAGAGCACCTCCCTTACAAGGAGGGGGTCACTGGTTCGAGCCCAGTAACGACCACCATGTTGTAATGCTGGCCGCCACATGCGGTTGGTGAAAGGTTCAGGATGTGGGTCGTTAGCTCAGTCGGTAGAGCAGTTGACTCTTAATCAATTGGTCGTAGGTTCG
>NZ_JBFOCN010000104.1:0-9993 GCF_040907815.1 Aeromonas sp. s6 | reverse complement strand
TGCGCGTCATCGACATTTATACCCATCGCTGGCGGATCGAGGAGTTCCATAAGGCATGGAAAACCGGAGCAGGAGCCGAGAGGCAACGCATGGAGGAGCCGGATAATCTGGAGCGCATGGTCTCGATCCTCTCGTTTGTTGCAGTCAGGCTGTTACAGCTCAGAGAAAGCTTCACCCTGCCGCAAGCGCTCAGGGCACAAGGGCTGCTAAAAGAAGCGGAGCACGTAGAAAGCCAGTCCGCAGAAACGGTGCTGACCCCGGATGAATGTCAGCTACTGGGCTATCTGGACAAGGGAAAACGCAAGCGCAAAGAGCGCGCCGGGAGCTTGCAGTGGGCCTACATGGCGATAGCCAGACTGGGGGGCTTTATGGACAGCAAGCGAACCGGAATTGCCAGCTGGGGCGCCCTCTGGGAAGGCTGGGAAGCCCTGCAAAGTAAACTGGATGGCTTTCTTGCCGCCAAGGATTTGATGGCACAGGGGATCAAGATCTGATCAAGAGACAGGCCTTGATATCTGCTACCCGCTGGGCAGGGCTGTCCTTTTCAAGGTATTGAGCAGGGCAGTCTTTGCGTGCCGGGTCGCTACTGTATTTTAACTTGCGATTGATGCCGTACTTTTCGATTAGCAAAACATCAGCTTCTGGCCAGACATTTTCATACTCGGTGAGTATGGACTCTATTTTCAAGACACTATTGCAATCAGAGCCTTGCAGGATCAACAGCAGTGTATCTGCGCCATGGGCATGTTGGACAAGATAATAGGAGATAGGCGAGCCATCATCCCTGCTCGCTGTGCGAGTCATGATCTCCTGAGAGTTCACCGAACTCGTCAAAAAGAGAAAACCAAAAAACATTAATAGAACTTTCATGTTGAATATGATGGTTGTGTTTTTTTAATGATTGATACTAAGAAGAATGTGGCAATCACATGCTATCAATCTTATCGGTTTATCTATTTTGGAATATTGAATTATTTAAATTTCATAGGCTAAACCTTGCTTGTTTCTGAGCACTAGCTGATAGGCGTGATCTCGCAATAAAAACATCATCAACTCAATATCCTTAAGTTGGGATAATTTGATAGGATGGGCTTCCCATCGAGGTGGGGGGTGACCGGCATCGTTACAATGAGCAAGATATATTCGTTGTTTGCTCCGATACAGGGCGAAAAAGCTCATGTCACATTGCTTAGCTATATATAAATAAGGCTCAAAAGAAAGTTCATACAAATTCATTTCATCATATTCAGTTGAGCTTATATAACGAGACATCTCGTAATATGAATCAGGTAAGCTCGCGTCTTGGCTTATTGAATTAAATAACTTGATAACTTCTTGAATATGAGAAAGCTTTATTATTGGTTTTCTTTTCAAACTTTTACCTCTTTGGTCGTGATCTTCCCAACATTCAGGCAAGGCTACCGCCCCTGAATTTCAGCCTCCAGCCTGCTGCGCTTTCCCTGTGGCTCCGGTCTGGTTCATGGCTGACTCCGACAAGAGGTGATCCCGATTGCCATGTTACCGAACGGAGCTGGTTAGGGAAGAGGGGTCGGGCGATTTCTCGGGTAAGATCAATAAATTGGGGGGGGCAGCGGGGCCTGCGGCAGGTTGGATAAGAGGGATCTCAAGGCCGACGCTTTCCCGCTTCCCGCTTCCCGCTCAACGCCCAACATTCACGGTGTATGGATGGGGGAGTGAGCAAGGCCATTGCCCTGCCGAGGGCCATGCGGTGCAGTCGAGAGGGTCGGCGTGGCACGGGCGAGCAGGTGGTTGGGACGGGGTGAAAGACCCGCGGGTTCAGTCGACGACTCGAATTTGAAACCCGCTCAGACGCCCATGCACCACCCAAAAGAGGGGCCCGCTGCCGGTGACGGCAGGGGCCCGTTTTTATTGTTAGCGCACGGTCTTTGGGTCTGGTTTGCTCCGTGAAGGCTTAGCGGGCCAGCAAGGGTTGGCCGCTGGTCAGGGCGGTGCTGGTTGGCCGGGTGGCGGGATGCTGCTGGAACTGGCGTACCAGCCGCTCTAGGTCCCCGAGTTGCTTCACGAGCGCAATGATGCCCTGCACGGCGTGGCGGCTGCCCTGGCTGGAGTCGTCGGCCAGACGCTTGATGTCCAGCACGCTGTGGTGGATGTCCTGGGTGACCAGGGACTGCTCCTGCACCGCCTGGGCTATCTGGTTGCTGCCTGCGGTCACCTGCAACAGGCGTTCGCTTATCTGTTGCAGGATATCGCCGGTGGCGGCGGCCTTGAGGCGGCAACTGGCGGAGAGCTGCTCCCCTTGCGCCATGGCCTGCTGGGCATCGTCGGCGCTGGCCTGCAAGAGGCTTATCATCTGCTGGATCTCGCCGGTGGAGGATTGGGTCTTGATGGCCAGGGTGCGGATTTCGTCCGCCACCACCGAGAAGCCGCGACCGGACTCGCCCGCCCGGGCCGCCTCGATGGCCGCATTGAGGGCCAGCAGGTTGGTCTGGTTGGCGATGTTGTTGATGACGTCCAGGATGCCGTCGATGGCGCGGCACTGGCTGGCCAGCGCCTCTATCACGGCGCGGGAGGTGAGCAGCTCGCCGTGAACCCCTTCCACCGCCGCCACGGTATCGAGCACGCTGCGATTGCCCTCCCGAAACAGCACGGCGGTGTTGTCCAGGCTGTCCGAGGAGGCGCTCGAGCTGTGGGAGACTTCGCGAATGGACGCCGTCATCTCGGTGATGGCGGTCGCGACCTGGTTGGTCTGGGCCTGCTGTTGCTGCAGGTTGCCGGTGATGGACTCGGCATTGTTCAGATCCGTCTGCGCCGCCTGCACGATCTGCTGGCAGGTCTGCTGGGTGCGGGCCAGCACCGCATTGAACTCGGCCTGGTTCATCTTCATGGCGAGCTCGACGGCAGCCAGGCGATCGACCCGCCCGGTATACAGCAGTTGCATCAAGGGGTTGTCGAAACGGTGGCGGGCCAGGGTCTCCAGCCGGGCGAGGCGCCGGGAGAGGGTCTGGCAGATGACGAGCGCAACCACCAGAGGCAGGGCGCCGATGAGCAGAGGCCAGCCCGGGCCGTGCTGATAGCCGAGGGTGACCAGGCTGGCCAGCAGCGCCATCAGGCAGAGGTGGATCCCCAGGGTGTGGCAGCAGGGGGGCAGGCGCAGGGCCCGGGGGGTCTTGCCGCGGCGCATTTCTTCATAGACCCGCTCCGCACGCTGCTTGATCGCGTCGTCCGGCGCCGTGCGCACCGACTGGTACTCCACCACCTTGCCGCTTGCGTCCTGAATGGGGGTGACGAAGGCGTTGACCCAGTAGTGATCCCCGTTCTTGCAGCGGTTCTTGACCGGGCCCATCCAGCTTTTGCCTTCCCGCAGATGGCGCCACATGTCGGCAAACGCCTGGGGCGGCATGTCGGGGTGGCGGACCAGGTTGTGGGGTGCCCCTTGCAGCTCCTCCAGGGTGAAGCCGGCTATCTGGCAGAACTCGTCGTTGGCATAGGTGATGCGGCTCTCCAGATCCGTGGTGGAAATCAGGTTCTGGTGCGACGGGTAGAGGCGCTCACGCTGGGTAACGGGTTGATTGACTCTCATGGTACTTCCTGCCTGACAGAGGAAAGAGAGTCTGGTTGCAATTCGTACACCAGAGTGCCCAAAACCGCTTAAATTGCGCTCTATATGTCTCTTTTGTGCTCAAAACCCGTAGTGGGGGGAACATGGCCCGGGCTCGCGTCCGCCCCTGCCGTCAGGATTCGCTTTTTGGGAGCCGTTTTGGCAATGGCAGGGCGGGTTTCGCAATTTGGCAAGGCGGGGCCGGGGCCTCCGCCAGCCTCAGGCGGGCAGATCCGGCTCGCTGACCGGGGCCGGCATCTGGGTCTCTATCTGCAGGTGGGTGGAGAGCAGGGTCTTCAGATCCTGCAGGTACTCCTCCAGGGGGGGCTCGTCCAGCAGCAGGGCAAGCTCGTTGCCGATGGGGGTGAGCCGGTAATAGAGCAGGGTGAGGTTGCTCTGGCGTTGGCGCAGACGCCAGCGCTGGTTGCCAAAGGCCAGCTCGACCCCGTCGGCGGGCAGGGGACCGGATTCGAGCTCGCCACGGTGCAGCAGCCCGAGATCGCACAGCAGCAGCAGGGCGCTGTAGGGCACCCGGTATTTGCCGAGCCCCATCCGGGTGACCTTGGCGCGACTGAGCAGGCTGGCCCCCTTGTGCATGCCCAGCAGCAGACGCTGCTCGTCGCTGCCCTCGTAGTGGCAGGAGAGGGCGCAGATGCGCTGGAACAGCTGGGCTTCGCGCTGGGTCATCTCCTTGAGGGTGTTGAGGGCACGGATGGAGAAGCGGCCCGGGGTGGCGACTTCCAGGGCGAAGATGCGGCCCCACAACTGCTGCATGGGGGTCATGCTGATGTCTTCGGCCAGTTGCAGGAAGCGGGTAAGCCAGTCGCTGTCTATCTCGCCGCCGGCGGCGGTCTCTTCGCAGTGGCGCGCGGCCATCACCATGATGGATTCCAGATTGCGCTGGCGGGTAGCCTGCTCCGCCAACTGGCGAAAGGTGGCGCGCTGCTCGAAGGTGCTGTCGCTGTTGCGGGTGAGCATGCCATCGATGCCGCGGCTGCGGGCCAGGCGCAGGGTCTGCTCCTGGCTGCTCAGGATGGAACTCTCTTTCTTGGGGGGCAGGTCAGCCATGCTGGCTCCGTGATGGCAAGGTCTGGTAGTGAATGTTACTCCAACCAGATCCATGAACAATCCCTTTGCCGGGGTCGTCACGGGATAAAAAATGGCCTCCCGGGGGAGGCCATCAGGGGCTCACTCTTCGTAGACGCTGACCTCGACCGCGTCCATGGAGTAGGAAGCGGTGGCCATCTCGTGGCTGGAGCTGACGGTGTGCATCTTGCCCTTGACCCAGATGGCGTCCCAGAGGTCATCCACCGGCGCCCCCTTGGGGTAGCTCACGTAGATCACCTGGTTGGTGGGCGGGGGCGGCACGTGAATGCAGGCGCCAAAGTAGGGGACCAGCAGGAAGGCGGTGATGGTCTTGGCATCCCCTTCCAGGGGCACCACGAACCCGGGGATCCGCACCTCCTGATTGTCCAGCTTCTTGTTGACGCCCCCCACCGGCTGCGGCACCGAGGAGAAGTCGCCATCATGGCTGACCTGGGGCGGTGGCAGCAGTTTTTCCCCCTCCGGGATGAGGATATCCCAGTCGATGGTCTTGTAATCTGCAGCCATGGCAGGCAGCACCAGCAGGCTGGCCAGCAGCGCCACTATTTTCCACTTCATCATCTGTTCTTCTCTCTTGGTCGGATGCGTCGGGTCAGACGCGAATGCTCATGCCGTCGCTCAGGCTGTAGCGGTAAGCGCGGGCGGCAGGCAGCAGCCCGATCACCATGCCCGCCAGCCAGACCAGGCCCAGCAGTTGCCACTCATAGGCGCTCGGCAGACCCAGGCTCATTTGCAGGCCATAGTGGCTGAGCAGCCAGGGGCTAGCAAGCCCCTGACCGAGATAGAGCGCGGCCACCCCGAGGGCGATGCCCGCCGTGGTGAGTGCCATCGCCTCCAGCGCCAGCAGCAGGAAGAGGTGGGCAGGGCCCGCCCCCAGGGAGCGCAGAATGGCGAGCTCGCGGCGCCGCTCGTTGAGGCCGGCGAGCAGGGTGGTCAGCATGCCGATGAGGCCCGCCACCACCACGAAGCCCGCGATCACCGACAGGGCGGTCTCCGCCACGCTCATCAGCCCCCAGAGCTCCTGGAGGGCGGCTCCCGGCAGGATGGCCATCAGGGGCTCCCTGGGATAGGTGTTGACGCTGCGCTGCAACTGGAACGCCAGGATCCGGTTGCTCAGCCCCACCATGAAGGCGGTGATGGTCTTGGGGGTGAGATCCAGCGCCATCGCCTGTTCCGGGGTCACGTTCTTGCTGTGACGACCTGTGTCCCAGCCCAGATGGATCGCCTCTATGCCCGCCAGCGGCACATGAATGGTGCGATCGATGGGGGTGCCGGTGGGGGCCAGGATCCCCACCACCTTGAACGGCATGTTGTCGTGCTGGCTGAACGAGGTGTTGCCGGCGCCATGGGCGATGACGATGGATTGATCCAGGTGATAGCCGAGCTTTTCGGCCACCTGGGCACCCAGCACCGCTTCAAACGGTGTTTCGAAGGGGCGACCTTCGCGCAGGACGAGCGCCTGCTGCTGGCCGTACTTCAGGTGGGTGAAGTAGTCCCCGTTGGTGCCGAGCACGCGAAACCCCTTGTGGGAGTCGCCAAGGGAGAGGGGGATGGTCCAGGCGACGCCTGGCTTTGTCTTGATGGCCTGGTAGGAGTCCCAGCCCACGTTGTTGGTGGGGTTGCCGATGCGAAACACCGAATAGAGCAGCAGGTTCACCTGGCCGGAGCGGGCGCCGACGATGAGATCGGTACCCGAGACGGTGTTGGCGAAGCTGTCCCGTGCCTGACTGCGCACCCGCTCCACCCCGAGCAGCAGGGTGACGCTGATGGCGACGGCCAGCAGGGTGAGCCCGGCGGTGAGGCGACGGGCCCAGAGACTTTGCAGGGCGAGTTTCAGCATGAAAGCCTCCGCAGTGAAGGGGAGATGGCTGGACGGGCTGCGAGATGATGGCGTGTGGTCATGCCGCCCTCCGGTTGAGCTGTTGCAGGTTCTCCACCCGGGGGAAGAGGGGCTCCAGATAGGGATCGTGACTGACGAAGACCAGGGTAGATCCCTGCTTGTCGCACTCCTCGAACAGCAGCCGGATGAAGGCGGCCCGGTTGTCGGTGTCCAGGGCCGAGGTGGGCTCGTCGGCGATCACCAGAGGAGGGGAGCCTATCAGGGCGCGGGCGGCGGCAACCCGCTGCTGCTGGCCGATGCTGAGGGCGTGGACGGGGCGATGGAGCGCCTCATCCGGCAGTTGCAGTTCTGCCAGCAGGCGGCGCGCCTCCTGCTCGGGGCTCCCTGTCAGGCGGGCCCGCTTGGCGGGTGAAAAGGTGAGGGCAGCGGTGACGTTGTCCTGCACCGAGAGAAACGGCAGCAGATTGAACTGCTGGAAGATGTACCCCAGATTGGCCGCCCGGAACTGGTCACGGGCGCGGCCGGAAAGCCGGGCCAGGGGCTGGCCCAGCACCTCCAGGGTGCCGTGGTTGGCGGTCTGGATACCGGCCAGCAACCCGAGCAGGGTGGACTTGCCACAACCCGATGGGCCCTTGATGAAGACGCGCTCACCCTCGTGGATGCGAAGGGCGGGCAGATCGAGGACGGCTTCGTGACCCGGCCAGGCAAAGGCCAGATCACGGATCTCAACCACGGCATGTTTCATGGTGTTACCAGCCCAGTTTGTTGGCGGACGGAGTCAGTTCGGCGGCGGTCTGGCCGGTGGGCAGTATGCCCTGCACGCTCAGCTTCTCCAGGCTCGGGTAGAGGCTGAACAGGGTGGCCTCGAGACCGGTGAGCTTGGCCGGGGTAGCGCAGGTGTAGGTGTACATGGCTCCCATGTCCGCATGGCCCGCGTCGTCGTGATGGTGTTCATCGTGAGCGCCATCAGCCTTGTCGTGCTCGTGCTCGTGCTCGTGCTCGTGCTCGTGCTCATGGTCATGATCTTCCTTGGCGGCCTGCAGCTCCTGCTGGGTCAGCTTGCAGCCGGCGGCCGGGTCGAAACGGAAGAGGGCGTCGGGCTGCTGGAGGCGGGCCACCGCCTTGGCATACTGCGCTTTCTCCTCATCGGTGTTGGCGGCATGTTCGAAGCCCACCAGATCGGCGGCAGGGGCCTGCAACTCGATCATCAGCTGGTTGCCGTCGAGTACCAGGTTGAGGTGGCCGTGACCGTGCTCATGGGCACCGTGGCTGTGGCTTTCGTGTTCGTCGTGATTGGCCTGGGCGCCGAAGGCGGCAGCGGCCAGCAACAGGGTGACTGCTTTCATCGTTAATCCTTTTGAATAAATAGAGAAAAGATTGGTTCAAAAAAAGAAACAATGAAGGGGCGGTGGGGCGCGGATACGGCGATGTCCCGTGGTGCCGGTGGCCGCCCTCGGTTGGGGAGTGCCGATATACCGGTCGATGCCAGAGGAGAGGGGAGGGAGTACGGGGGTCGGCGTCAGTGCCAGCTTGCCATCCAGATGCAGGACGCAGAGGGTGCAGGCATGACCGTGATCGGGCAGGGCAGCTTCAAGAGGGTGCTGTGCCAGCACCGGTTGCATCCACAACCAGCCCAGCAGCAACACCCAGATTGTCAGTGTGGAACGACCCATAGACCCTTGTGGAAAGGGCGCCATCAGCGCCCTTCTCTCTGATTCAGAGATGGGACTGGATGAGCCCCATCACCTTGGTTATCTCGGCGGCATCGAGCTGGCCATCTTTGGCAAACAGCACCTTGCCCTCTTTATCCAGCAGTATGATGGCCGAACTTTCCGGGGTAAGCGCCCAGGCGTTGCGGGCCATCCCCTTGGCATCCAGCACCATGGCGGACCAGGGGAACTCTTTCTTGCTGTCCTCGGCACTGCTCTTCACGAAACCGGACGTGCCCCAGATGGCGTCATTGCTGTTGATGATGGTGACGGTCTGGTACTTGTCGTGGGGCAGCTTGGCCGCCTTGATCGCCTCGATCATGGGGGCATTGAGCTCCTTGGCGCTGGAGCGACCCGCAATGTGCTGGATCAGGAAGACCTTGCCGGTCAGGACCTTGCTCTGCCAGGGCTGATAGCTGATCTCCTTCTCCTTGAGCACCAGCTCCCCCTTGTCGCTGATGTTGACCAGCGGCACCTGGGTTGATTCCTTGATGTTGTGGGCCATGACCAGGGTTGGCAGCAGCGCCAGAGTAAGCACGAGATGTTTCATCCGGATGACACTCCTTTGTGATGTTATAACGATTTTTGGGTCGAGGGAATGGGACCCTGAACATCCTAAACTGATCGGATCTGTTTAAAAAGTGTTAAATAATGCAGGGTGCGACGGTGATCTTGTCAACATGGGCGCCATCCCCCCAATGACGGCGGCAAGGATGGCATGTCATCCATCAAAAGCAAGTGATGGTCAGAAGAGGCTAGTAGAGCGGTTCGCTGATCAAGGGAATCTGGGCCATCGTCATCTGCTGGGCCAGCAGGGGAGAACCGGTGAGCAGCACGTGGCGCTGATTGCCGATCACCAGGGTGTCTCCCTCAAGGCCGCTGTCGGCCGTGATGGCGAGCCAGGCCGGTGAGACGCTGCCGATGCTGATGTTCGGATAGATGATGCTGAGACTGTACTGGGGCGCCAGCTCCGCCAGCAGACTGGCCATGAGCAGCGCCTTCTCGTCGCTGTCGGCCTTGTTGTCCTGCAGGGCCTGCAAGGGCGGAGCGAAGTGGTCCATCTGCTCGGGCGGGGTGGGGATGCCGCTCAGCCACTCCTGCAGCAGGATGACGCTGGTGGCGAGATCCTTGGCCGAAAACTGCTGTGCCAGGGGTTTGAGGTCTCCCTTGAACTGATAGAACAGCTGGGAGTAGTTGGGGCGCACACAGGGCAGCTTCTGATTGGCCGGGTGAACGCAGGGTTGGACCCGCATCTCGTAGAAGGCGTCCTCCTGATATTGCCGGTAGGCCTGCCAGAACTGGGCGGATTCGAGGCTGCTGTCGTGCAGGGTAAAGGCCTGTTCCAGGTTGCGGAACTTGGTGGCCGTCTCCGGGCTGTGCTGGTTGATCTGGTTGATGCTGTTGTAGAGGCGTGGACTGATGTAGGAGTAGAGTGTTTCCAGCGGGAAGTTGAGGGCGGTGTCGAGCTGTGTCATCTCGTGACGGCTGGCTGAAAAGGTGCGCTCATCCGCCGTCAATTGCAGGTGCTTTTGCTGACCATCCGCAGATTGCCACTGCCAGCTCAGGTTGATCTCGTTGGCCTGCGCCATGGTGCCGAAGAGCAGACTGCACAGAAAGCCTTGTGCCAGTTTCATGATGCGCCTCCGCCTGGGTTGATAATAAACAACTAAATAGCTGTTCCGAATAGTAGATCACCGGAGGAAGGGAACTCAGTCCAGTTTGTGCGATCTGATTAGTCGCTAAACAAAACAAGCCACACC
>NZ_JBFOCN010000103.1:0-3073 GCF_040907815.1 Aeromonas sp. s6 | reverse complement strand
GACTCACGTTGAAGCAATAGGAAGAAGATGAAGGAGATTTCCGCATGAATGACTTGGTTATCAGGCTTCGCCGATTCAAGGACAGGAAGTCACTGGATAGAGTTGCCCCAAGGATGCTTGATAAGGCTGCTGCTACGGGCCTCCAAGAGGAGCTGAAGGTCATCGCAGCGATTGACCACCGGCAAGCAGAGATAGCTGCTGGAAGGCATTTTGATGCGGGGAAAGTCCCTATGACAGCTTGGGCATTGGTTGATTGAGTAGGAGAGAGTGATGGGACAGGTTATCGGTTATGCACGTGTGTCGTCTGTCGGTCAATCGTTGGATGTTCAACTGGATAAGCTGACAAAGGCCGGTTGTGAGCGTGTGTACCAAGAGAAGGTATCAGGGACCAGCACAGATGGCCGTGAGCAACTAGCCGAACTCCTGCGGTATGTCCGAGAGGGGGACGATGTGGTGATCACCAAGCTGGACCGTCTGGGCCGTTCTCTCGCTGACCTGCTGGACATTACGGAACAACTGGAAGCCAAGGGCGTGACCCTGCGTGTACTGGACCAGAACTTAGAGACGACGACAGCCCAAGGGAAGCTGATGTTCACCATGCTGGGCGCCTTTGCTGAGTTCGAGACGGCTCTACGCAAGGAGCGTCAGATGGAAGGGATCGCCAAAGCTAAGGCTGCGGGGAAGTACACAGGCAGGCCCAAGAGTATCGACGAGGATGCAATCAAGGCGACCCTGCTGGAAGGCGGCAAGTCCCTGCGAGAAATCGCTACGCTTCATGGAGTCAGCCGAGCGACTGTCCATCGCCTATCAACAAGGATGCGAGAGGATGGGGAGCTGTGTTGATCGAGTGTGTCTATCGGTTGAACCTAGGACCATCGAAAGGATCGATCACTTGGACTGTCGCAAAACATTAGAAAAAACTAATTTACCCTGACCAATAGAAAGAACTGATCGAGTGACCCACTTTGATCGAATCTTTCAATCGCCCCCGAGGCTGTTCACCGCGACACCTTGGGGGTTTGTCGTTTGGGAGGACTCGACGATGACCCTGCGCCTGTCCCTCTGGACCTTTCTCATTGCCTCCCTTCCATCCGTGTCCCTGCTATCTTCAGGCTTTCTCTGTGGACCTGTGAGATCGTGCAGGGGTGAGCGTGTGGGGTAACATGGGGGAATGCGTATGGTGATCAGAGAGATCGTCTGAGAGGCTATCTGGAAGGGACCAGAGGGGGAGCCTGGGGCCGAATCTGCGCTTGTTCGTCTGAATGCCCCTGTTTGTTGTCCGTGGGTATGTCCCGAGGTCTGTACTCCCGACGATTATCCCGAAGGCACCAATAAAACACCTTCCAGAGACCTCCAGAGCAGGGGCAATTGGAGCTAGTTACTTTTCCCTGACCATAGGGGGGATACGAAAAGACCAATACTAAAAGACATCTTTAAGACACCCCAGATAACTTCTCTCTTACCTTACTTACGTCAGGTATCTTCAAGATTACCCACGGTCTCCCCAGAAACCATCTTCAGGGCAATCCATTGTCTACCATGCTGCCATTGTTTAGTAACCCCATGAATCGCCAATAAAACCAATTGTCAGGGAAGATGCAGGGAAGACCTATCAACACTACTGCTATGGTGATCCTCTGAAGGACATCACTGCCGTTTCCTAACCAACCAGTTCAGAATTCCGAAGAATAGTGATAATCCCAACGTATGGTTGTCATGGAGTCGGGAATCTGATCAAATTGGTAAAATCCGAAATTTACGGGAAATACCAACTCAACAACTGCCAAACTAGAACGCTATGACAACCGATAAGATCGAGATCCTCTCCCCAGCTCTTGTTCCTACTGATACTACTGAAAAGTCCACCGCGCACCCAGACAGTGCTATCAATGAAATCAGGTCACAAAAGACTATCAACGCATCCACGATTATCATCAGTCCAGAGTATCAGTACCGTGTTGGCCCCTTGGACAATAACAATGTGGCGTATCTTGCCACGCTGATCCAAGAGGGAGTCCCTTTCGCTACACCTATCCGTCTACAGTGTCTTTGGGGGTCTCAGCTGTACTTAGTCGATGGGTTTCACCGAATGGAGGCATTCAAACGGTTAGGTATCACCGAGATCCCGATTCATCACTTTTCTATTGAGGAAGCTGATTCGAGCGTAGACGTACAATTACATGCAATGGGGGCTAATACAAAACACGGGAAGCGAAACAGTGCTGCCGATTATCGTAACATCATCGCGAAAATCGTGGAGAAGGGCTATCCCCGCGAATTAATGAAGAACGCATTCGAGCCAGACATCCCCGCTATAGCTAAGGCCATTGGGACCTCCAAGACTGTGCTGGAAGTGGCTTACAACAAATTCACAGGTTTCAAGGATAATCCACATCCCACCTTGTCTGTGGAATGTAAGACTCGCCGCAATGAAGCGATTATTGAAGCCTATTGCGATGGATTAACGGCAAACGCTATTGCAGAAATGTATCGCATCAAGAGCCCCAAGACGGTTGCTCAGGTAATCACTGACGCCGAAGCGAAGTGGGCTGAGAATGAGCGCATGAGGGAGGAGCAAGCCGCTGCGGAAAAGGCTGCACTCATCGCTCGCGCTGCGGAGCATGGGTATAGTGAAGATAAAGTGTGGTTATTTCAGCAAATGGCTCACTTCTATGAGGACGATGATACAGACGGGAGCGCTTCCCAGGGCAACACTGAGAATGTTGGGTCTTCCGTAATCCCGATGGCTGACGCCTCAGACCGAAGTACAACCCGCGTGGATGCAGACGCTCACATTCCCCGTGTCATCAGCTCTCTTGATGACACTTCCTCACCTACCGAAAAGTCAGACGAGCCTTTTGATGTTTATAAAGCAACAGGCTACAAACCCGACCAAAGCCGCCATGCCAAACCAGTGAAACCCGAGGACATGACCTCTGAACAACTGCAAGAGGCATGGAAAGCACACCAGAAAGCAATGCGTATTCCGGCGAAGTTGAACAGCCATTCCGGCCAACGTGAACACCCTGATCCTTAACGCGCTCACGTCACCCCGTTTCTAACTCGAGTGTTC
>NZ_JBFOCN010000102.1:0-32615 GCF_040907815.1 Aeromonas sp. s6 | reverse complement strand
ATGCGTAGCATGGTTTCCAGCGGATAAGGTCGCCGGCCATTACCAGCCTTGGGGTAAAACGGCTCGATGACTTCCACCATGTTTTGCCATGGCAGGATCTGCTCCATGCGGGACAAGAAAATCTCTTTTCTGGTCTGACGGCGCTTACTGCTGAATTGACTGTCGGCGAAGGTAAGTTGATGACTCATGATGAACCCTGTTCCATGGCTCCAGATGACAAACATGATCTCATATCAGGGACTTGTTCGCACCTTCCCTAAGTATCTCAATGAAAACAATATATTGTAAAAACACATTTTTTGTGCATTCATTCAAATGTATGTGTCAAACATGTGCCTAACCTAAAGCAGCTCTGACAATCTACCGCTCAAGTACCAGACTAGCCGGTTATAAAAACAATATTATCATTAAGTGATGGCGCAGAGCATTGAACAAAGTTAGCTACCGCCCCTGAGTTACAGCTCCCAGTGTGCTCGCAGTCCACATATTGTTAAGTTTGCCAAAGATTTATGACAGTTTTTATCCTGCTCACCTTGGCAAGCATGACGGCGAGGCGCTCGTTATGCTTATCCGTCGTGATAACCATGATCTTGCTGAGCCTATTAAGCACAAGAGGATACAAGATTAATTTTGAATCGGCGAGCTTGATTCTACCTATTGTTTGCTCAAAAGGGTAGCCAATCTGGTCTAACCAGCTCTTGATCGCTCAAAAAAACAACCAAAGATGTAATCAATAAAGATGTCTGATGAAGCGAGCAATAATAGAATATTATTGATTTTCAATATAAAAATCGATGTTGTATGTAGGAAGTGGAACCACATTGTCTGTTGCCAGATCACGTTGTTTAGCAAGCCAGACCAGATCACAGATGCCGTCTGTTGGTTCGAACGCAGCAGGTGCGTGCATCAGAATGTTGCGTACTTTCTGTTGATCAAAGTGGTGACAGGCGTCATCCAGCGAGGCCAGCAAGGGACGCAGCCTTGACCAGGGGAGCCAGCATTCTTGCGCCACCATGATCCTGGGATGTTCTGTACCTCTAGCATCATCCCCAATCAACAATTCCTCATAGAGTTTTTCACCTGGCCGCAACCCCGTCACCTCAATAGCAATGTCGCCATCGGGCCGCAGTTCATCGCGAAGCGTCAGACCGCTAAGACGGATCATACGTTTTGCAAGCTCCATGATCCGGACTGGCTGCCCCATATCGAGCACAAAAACATCGCCCCCCTCCCCCATCGCGCCCGCCTGGATAACCAACTGGGCAGCCTCCGGTATTGTCATGAAGTAGCGTATGATATCGGGATGAGTCAGAGTAATAGGCCCACCTTTGTCTATCTGTTGTCTGAACAGTGGCACCACTGAGCCGGAAGATCCGAGCACATTACCAAAGCGCACCATACAAAAACGGGTTTTGTGCTTCTCACGGGTCAAGGCTTGCAGGATGAGCTCGGCCAAGCGCTTGCTGGCCCCCATGGTGTTAGTTGGGCGTACCGCTTTGTCAGTGGATATCAGTACAAAGGTTTCAACTTCCGCTTCAATGGCTGCTTGAGCAGCATAAAGAGTGCCAAATACATTATTGCGTACCCCTTCTATGATATTGAACTCGACCAAGGGCACATGCTTGTAAGCGGCAGTATGGTAGATAGTCTGGATCCGAAAGCTCTGCATCACCGTCTTGAGGCGGTGCTGGCGCTGCACTGAGCCCAGTAACGGAGCAAGCTCAGTTTCAATTCCCTCACGTTCGCACTGTTCACGCAAGTTTTTGTGTAAGACATAGAGGGCGTATTCAGACAGTTCGAACAGAACCAAGGTGGATGGCCGGCACCGCAAGATCTGGCGACAGAGCTCCGATCCAATAGAGCCCCCAGCCCCCGTCACCATGACCGCTTTGCCTGTGATGTTGGCTTCCATCAATGTCGTCACCGGCTCTACCGGGTCTCTACCCAACAGATCGTCGATGGAGACTTCATTAAGCTGATCAATACGGGCAGATCCATTGACCAGATCGGCCATTCCCGGGATAGACAGCACTTCACAAGAGAGAGGCTCAAGTGCATTGATCACTTCCTGACGACGAGCCCTGGTGCAGCTTGGCATGGCTAACAGGATCTTCTTCACCCCATGGTGATCAATCAGCGTGGGGAGCTGAGCACTGTTGTACACGGTACATCCCTGAATAACGCATCCTTGTTTGGCAGGATCATCATCCACAAAGGCAACTGGGTAAAACTCATTACCTTGCAACAAAGCCACTTGCAACTGTCGCCCCGAGGAACCCGCACCGTAGATCATAACCTGTGTACGCGCCAAACGAGTAGTATTCAGCAGAGCCCGAAAGAACAACCGCACACCACCGACCATCAACACCAAAAATGAGAGATAGATGACCGATACGGTTCTGGGCAAGAAGATATCGAAGTAAAACGCAGAGATAACAAAAAAGCTCGTTGAAACAAATGCACCTAATGAGATTGTCCAGAGCACTCGAAAGCTAACATATCGCAAGATTGCACGATACAAACCCAGCCGAACAAAGACACTAATGCTTAGGACAATAATCGCACACAAAAGGGCCCAATGATGGGGGCTTGCGATTGGCCAGCTATGTTCAAGCCTGATCCAATATGCCCCCCAATATGCCATGGTAATCAATAACGTATCTACTGCGACAGATATTGCTCGCTTGCTGGCTCGTGACAAGGAACCAAGGCAGGTAAGTAACCAGCTACCCCCCGGCAAAAAATCTGTGCTCATTCAGGTACTCCAGCCTTTAGGTAAAATGCGAGATAAGTTAGCGGTAAGTAGGCAATAATCAGACCCAACATGCCATCGAGCGCCCCCCCTACAATCATGGCAGCAATAGGTGCAAGCCATAGGACATTTATCAAGAGCACCATCAGTGTCACATTGCGATGACTTTTCCAGTGCCTTGCAAGATATTGGTAGGCATGAGTTCGATGAGCATCACTCAAGTGACATTTGAGACGATAGCGATTCAGTAAAGTCCAGGTAGCATCAACGACAAAGACGCCGAGCATGACAAGCCACGCCCACAGGAATTGGGGGGTGAAACTTGCATCAAGCAACATCAGGGATGCGAGCATCATACCAAGGAAGCCACTGCCCCCATCTCCCATGAAGATCTTGGCCGGTGGAAAATTCCAGCACAAAAAGCCCGCAACAGAAGCCCCCAGCAACAGGGTCAAACTCGCAAACGGCCACTCACCTCCAAAAAGGTAATGCAGTAACGCCATGACAATACAGACAGTCACGGCCTCACCGGCAGCTAGGCCATCGATGCCATCCATGAAGTTGTAAAGATTGATAAACCAGATCACACCTAACCATGCCAGCGCATAACCAAACCAGGCAAGATTTAGCTGCCACCCAAAGAAAGTCAGCTCTGGCAATCCATCAACAGCTACTACAACCAATGCAGCAGAAAGACTCTGGACAATTAAACGAGTTTTTGGCTCAAGAGACAGGTGATCATCGATAAAACCAACTAGTGCGATGCCCAGTGCTGCAATCCATATCAATAGCAAGCTTCCATAAGATACCCCATACAAATCCGACACCTGGCTCACGACGAGAAAAGGAGAAGCCAACAGAAATGTAGCGACAATCGCCATGCCTCCACCTCTCGGCGTAGGTATATAATGTGAGCTGCGATGATTGGGTTGGTCAAGAAGACGGCTCTGACCGTAGCGCTTAAGTAAGCCTGTCATGATAATGGAGAAAAACAAACATAAAACTAGAAGTAACGGAAATGTCAGCATCACAAACTACTCATTTTTGGAAGATGCCATCAGGGATAAAGCCTGAGAAAACGTATAAGGAGCCGACCATTGTAGCTGCCTCTGAGCCTTGCCCGTATCCATTTCTAGAGAGCCATAAATCCGCTGCAATTTGGCATCAATCCCAAAGCAACGGCCAATCCCTCTTACCAGAATTGATGGAATATAAAACAGTCGAGAAGGGACACCTTCAGCATCAGCAATAGCTATCAGCATTTCAGATGTCGAAACAGGAACTGGATCTGCGACCAAAAAAATCTGATTAACGGTAGCAGGATGATCTATCGCACGAGCAATGAAATCGCATAAATTGGGTAATGCCAATAAACTCCGTGCATTTTTCAAACGGGCAAAGGGGAGTGGAAAACCGGTATGCACCATCTTTAACATGCTGGCAAAATTAGCCTTCACACCCTTACCATAAATAAGAGGAGGCCGGATAATGGTGACAGCCATACCACACTTCTTAGCAAGTGCCATCAGCCCTTGCTCTGCATCATATTTTGAGCGGCCATAAGGGTCTTGTGGTGGATTCTGGACATGTTCATCAAACGGCTTACCGGGCTCAGTCTGCTCACCATTTACTTTAATCGAGCTAATAAATATGAAGCGCTTAACACCAGCATCTGCGGCCTGGTTTGCGAGATTTAATGTGCCAATTGTGTTTACCGCTCGAAACGCTGTTAGAGGATCTGCTTCCTTATCAGACATCACATGCACCCTGGCGGCACAGTGAATGACAACATCCACCTGTTGTAATTGGGTTGTCCAGTTTGCATCTGCTGTCAAAGAGGGAGCGTTGATGTGATACGAAGCAAGCGGGTGACTTCGCACCGCACCTTTCACATTCACCCCCAGACTCAGCAGGTGTTCACAGACCGCCTTGCCAACAAATCCGTTGGCGCCTGTTACCAAGACTGTACTTTTGATATCTGACATTACCACCAACGCCAACCGTGAATATTGAAGAAAGTCACCATAGAGCGCCCAAACATCCAGATATGGCGCCAGCCTTTGCGGGATGCATGGCCACCGTGATGGACAACCTTCACTTGAGGAACATAGGCAATCCGGCTGATCTTTCCTGCCCGCAAACTGATGTCAAAATCTTCGAAATAGAGGAAAAAGCGAGGGTCAAATCCTCCGAGCTGCTGCAGAACATCTGTACGAAACAGCATGAAACAACCACTGACAATGGGTGGATCCCACAGCACGTCATGATTGTTGAGCTGATCAGCCATCTCATATTTTGCCAACCGCAGATGGAATATCTTCTTCACAAACGCGGGCGCAAAACCACGCAGCAATAAATCAAATACAGTTGGGTAGCGTTTACAAAGCCGCTGTACCTCACCATCTTCCCACGTAGCGAAAGGTGTCAATAATCCACAATCCGGATGTAGCTCCATAAACTCGAGCGCATTTTTCAGTGCATCTGGGGCAACTTCCAAGTCGGGATTGAGGATAAGGTGGTAATTTCCTTGCGTCAAACAACTATTATGTCCATCCCCATAACCTACGTTCATACCATCATGATGGTAATTTATCACAATATTCTTAGCTACTATCGCCAACAAACTACCGACTTCATCTGAGGATGTTACAGAGTTATCTCTCACATGAATTTCTACATTATATGATGTCAGTTTAGAAGCTTTAACAATATTAAAAAGAGTTCTATTTAAAAGCTCTATATCAACATTAAAGATGACAACACTGATAGCAACAATTTTTTTTGACATGGCTCATTGACTTCGTTTCGGCAAAAGCGAGCGATTTCTCTTTCACCATGTATAAAACATGAATTTTTTCATTTATGCATAAAACGAATATAAAAACATACAAAAAAACCAAATTTAATTATAACAAGTCATTTGCTTAACCATAAAACACCTAAAAATATGATGGCAGTCATAAACACTAAGATGTATGACACTAATAAAAAGTTCATACTAGAAATAGTTCATGACCACCACCATTACAGTAAAGTTTTATTCACGCTCAATAAGCAAATCTAACCTTTGGAATGACTCACTCCAAGGCCATTCTGTAGCAGTCTTTGCTCCATGCTTTAAGAGCATATTATACAAAGCATCATCATTGATAAGCCGTTCAACGGCTTGTTTCGCTGCTTTGACATCGAGTAGTTCAACTGCTATTGCATTATAACCATCGATAATGTACTCGTCCCAACCTGTCACTTTACCTACAACAGGAACACATCCACAGCCCATAGCTTCAAGCGGGGGACCAAAGAAGCCTTCAATTCTGCTCATTTTGATAAAAATATCACAAGAGCTATAGATAGATGGCATCATGCTCATAGGCACTTTTTCAAAAAAGTGATCATATCTCCATCCACTTTTAGGCTTACCAGCACTACTTACAATCCATATTTCACAATCAAGGTCTTTTACTGCATTATATGCATCTTCCACTGCCTTAAATGGAATATCAATAGGTCCTTCGATTAAAACACGCTTTTTAGTGCCTTTGGGAATGAATGGCTCAACGGGCTTAAAGAGTAATTGGTCAAGGCCGTTTGGCACATAAAAAGCTGAACGCTGGAACTCAGAATGGAACATATTCTGAATCCAAAACGCCTCGGTAAAATATTCATATTCTTTATCATAACCAGATGAAATAAGTTCTTGAACTCCTTTCTCATCAATAAATCGGCGTTCATCAGACTGTACAAAATATAATTTACGGCGTGATGAGATACGGCTTAAATATGGCTCTGTATTCCATGCTGTAGCAATTAGCAAATCAATATTTTTAATGACGTCGCCGTTGCCAATCTGATAAACAGGAACACTATTTTCCATCCAAGATATATTGTTTTCTTCCGATAGACAAATAAATGAAACATCATGACCACGAGAAAGCAAATAATTGGCATGCTTGATAATAATTGCCAGTCCACCAGAGATTCCGAGGCCAGCTACAATCCAACATATTTTTTGTGGGCGAGATACCTTGGTATTGTATTGTTTTAATAGCTCTCGATACCAAACATCATCTCCTTTTTGAGAATGGAAATTCAGTTCATTATTACCTGCATGTAATCTAAGTGAAACAAGAACATCAGGGAGAGACTTCAATCTATAGTTATAGTAATTCAGCCTAGCCCATAACTCATGATCCTCTCTATATTTCATATTTCTATTGATGCATCCAACAGCCATAAGAGCATCCCGTCTTACCATTACTGTGCTCTGACATGGAATACAATTTTCAAGGTGCTCTTTAAGCGTTCCATCTGGGCTATGCACAATCATCCCATCTTCTATACCAGAAATTTGACGAGATCCATCAACAATAGCTCTCCAAGAGCCATACACCCCAGAATATGAAGAGTTATTACTTAAAAAAGAAACTGAAAGTTCTAAGCGATTATTAGATGCGATATCATCACTATCTAAAAAAGCAATATATTCACCCTGTGCTTCTAAAATTCCCTTATTGCGCCCTCTAACCGCATTTCCAGATGAACGTGGGTATTTATAAATTTTCACACGCTCATCATTTCTATATTGCTCGACTACTTGAAGCGTCTCGTCTGGTGAACCATCACAGACAAGAATTAGCTCTATATTTTTATATGTTTGATTTAATATTGAATCTATTGCGGCTTGCAATTCCCATGTTCGATCATATATAGGAATGATAACTGAAACTAAATTTTCTATACCATTATTACTTTCAGTCGTAGATACCATGTTGAAGCTTTGTTTATTAAAATGCTTGCCACTAATTGACAACATAGATATCAACTGCTTTCTTTTAGAGAGAGCCAGCGACAACGAATATTTTAAACCTCTATCTCTAGTTAAAAGAATAAACCGTTTCAATGCAAATTTAAGAATAGAAAAATTGTATTTCATATTGATGTTCTTAAGTAGTTCAGTTTTAATTAATGATGATTGGTGAACTTTTTAATTTTTCGCTTTAATAAAGCCACAAAGCTGTTATTTCTCATTGATTTTACATCATCACTTAGCGCGCTCAAAAAATCTCTATTTTCTACTAAAAGTCCTCTATGCTCCGCCAAAACATCCCTATTTTCTGCTAAATGCATGCTATGCTCCGCCAAAATATCTGCATATTCTTTGCTTTGTGCAACTAAGATATTAATTTTGTCATTAGACATTAAGATATCATTATTTAGTTTTTCAATGAGGCGAGCCTGATGCATAACGGTATCACTAAGAGTTAGTATATTTTTACTAATAGCTTCACGATCAACTCCATCTACAATTTTTTGCAAAAATCTATTACTAAGTAATTGTTTGCTATAAGCAAGTGCATGTTTAACTTGTAGTGCATCGCAAAGTATTTTTTTAAAGCCAAAACCATTCAGATTAAAAGCTTTATCAATATTTGATGCTATATCTCGCTCGGCAGCCATACGTTCATACACTTGCTGGAAGGTATCGAGAGCCGAAGGAAAATCATCTTTTAATTCTTTAATAATAGTGCTAGCATCTTTTTTACTACAGGCTGGACGACCTGAAAAATTGTAGTAAGAATTTAATTCATAATTATCAGCATCAAGATATCCATCACCACCAAAGTGGTCATATATATATACAAGCACTTTCGCGGAAACAGCAAAAACAACTGTATAGCCTATAGTAATGATCACATCATATTTTGAAAGTATCGAATCATTCAGCATTTCAACCTTGGCTGCTGAGCCATAATAGTCGAAATGTAAATTATGGTCTAATGATGGTAACTCTAACAATTCCTGTGGAGGGTGATTAGAAACAATTGCCACTCTATTCAGAGTTTGCTTCAACTCAAATGTATCATTTTGAAAAGAACAAGAGTTATGAAATACATAAACATCATCTGCCGCAATACCGCAGCGAATCAGCTCTTCTTTTGTTTCATCTGAGTTACATAGATAGCTATCAAATAGCTGACCTGAGCAAAGTGGGGCCTCTATAGGCTCATAAGGGCTTAGTGAAAAGTAGCATAACTTCCTACAGTTTACACCTTTTGGGAAAAAATACGGGAGCGTGTGGGTATGGAAACAAATAACAAGATCATATTCATGATCCATACCATCAACCAAGTCATTTATTCTTACACCAGCCAGCTGCTGATGATAAAAGTCACCTATATCGATGCATCCTATATGTACCTGATGATTTTCTCTAATAAATGCCTGTGTGAGTTCATAAACAACTCTCTCAGCCCCAGCGTAGTTTCGCAAAGATTGACATAAAATAGCGATTCTGTACATGACACCTCAACTTATGGGATGAATAACAACCGCATTGTCGAATAAATCTTTCCCCCATGTATATAATGGAGTAGAAAAGTCAGACTCTTTGTGTATTGCCTGACCTTTTCTACTCAACCACTTATCGGCATAGATCCCTGGGAAGTTATCAATATAATAGTCACACTTATCTTCCCATCGACTAACAGACAGAGCTTTACCAAAATGTTGACATTTAAATAAGGTTAAGTATCTTTTTGAAGATATAGTAGGCTCTCTTGCATCATCGAGAATAAAATCAGCTCCAGATAAACTGCTCCATATAAATATTATGTCTCGACGCTCAGGACCAAAATATTTACGTCTGTTAAGCAATACTTCGCCCTCCTTTATATCGAGGGCATCATCATGTGTCATGTACGCATCGAATAATGGAACTCTAATATAATCTATTTTATTATAATCGAGTAAATCAAGCTCAGTGCGAATATTTCCAACCAAACGTTCGTCCGCATCCATATAGATTATCCACTGAGGTCTAAACAACTTGATTGCAAGATCATTCAGCAATTTTCTGTGAGCGGTCTCTTGTCCAGTCCGATTATTTTTATCCCATCTGTTATTTCTTATAATAGATGTAACCTTAGGGTGTTGCTGAAGAATTTCATAGGTATTATCTATACTACAGTCATCCAATACAATAATGGCATCACAAAAAACACTCACGTGCTCTAAAAAGTCTTTCATAATTAAAGATTCGTTTCTAACCCGAGTAATAACAATAACTTTTGGATTACTTACTCGGCCAAGATAATATTCATAACTATACATGTTACTCTATTCTCCAATTATGATTTATACCGACAGCACCTTCATATCGTTCTAAACCACGTTCATTTTTTGGAGTTGTAACGTCAAAGTGAGCAATATAGTCTATCCTATCATAGTGAAATGTCGCCAAATCATCCGTAACTGATATTGATATACTATATCTTCCACTCAAAAGTGGGAAATCTTTCATTTCTATAGAAACGTTTTTTGGAACTCGTTCTATTTTTAGTGAATCTCTCACTGTGCTAAACACAGAAACGATATTATCAGAAGAGTTTCTAATAATAACTCCGATGCCAATACTAGATGATATGTCAATGAGTTTTTCAATATCAAATGACAAATTAAGGCGAGATCCAGTGGCAACAACCCCATTTTCTATTATAAAATTTTTAATTTTAAGTTTCGGTGAATTTGGTGTCATAACTACAGCATGCTTATAATCACATTGAACTGTTGGCATGGTTTCTTTTAAATATTTTGTACACACATCCTTTGCTGAGGCGTCCATTTTAATCTTGCCATGCTCTAACCAAATCGCACGTGTACAGAAGTTCCTTACCATTGGGATTGAGTGACTTACAAAGAAGATCGGGATACCTGAGTCTCGAAGTTCTTTCATCTTGTTTATAGACTTTTCTTGAAATGCCATATCACCGACACTTAAAGCTTCATCCACGATCAATAAGTCAGGGGAGGAGTGCACAGCAATAGAAAATGCAAGCCTGGCAAACATACCTGATGAATATGTTTTAACAGGCATGTCTATAAAATCCAAAATTTCCGAAAAATTTATTATTTCTTGCTCTTTTTCGGCTATTTCCTTGCTACTCATACCGATAAGGGAACCGTTTAATGATATGTTTTCCCTGCCAGTATATTCAGGATTAAAACCGGCCCCTAACTCGAGCAAAGCTGCTATTTTCTTTGGCTTGGATACATTACCAGTAGATGCTTTCAATGTTCCACAAATAATCTGAAGCAAGGTTGACTTACCAGCACCATTCTTGCCGATAATACCAACAGTCTCACCCTTTGAAATTGAGAATGAGATGTTATCTAAGGCATGAAAAAACTCACTGCTCTTAACTGCTGATTTAATACCGAGATTAAAAAATATGCGCCGCCACGGGCTTCTACTAATATTGAATTTTTTACTAACATTCTCAACTTTTAGCATATTAAAAACTCACGTAAGATCGGCAAAATCTTCTTCCAATGCTTTGAATAAAAAGACACCCATAGCACATGCAAGTAGACTAAAAAAAGTAACCATCATAATGGAATTAAAATCAACATATGATTCAAGTACAATTTTACGGGCCCCTGAAATAATTGGCGACAGGGGGTTGTATTTTATAACACTCTCGAAGATGGGGCTAACCTTCTTAGCATCAAAGAAAACAGGAGATATAAACATCAATACAGGATTGATAAAGTTGGCAACATTGCCTAGATCTTTTATATAAGAACCAAGAGCAGAAAGTATTGTTGAAATTGCAAACCCAATAAAAAACAATGGAATTGCATATAAATATATCGATAGCCAGATAATATTTATCGTGCCAGCATCATATGCTCTATATAGCAAAACCAATGTCATATTTATAACCAAGATAAATAATGCACTAATCGTTGAAGACAATGGTATTGATAGTCTATTGAAAACAACCTTCTTAATTAAACTAGCGTTATTATTAATCAAATCAGATGATTTCCCAATCATCTCCGTCATAAAAAAATAAGGGGTTAGACCACAAAACAATGCAACAGTATAGTTGAATTCTAACCCATCGATATCCCACCGCGCCTTAAAAACATATTGAAAAACAGCAGAATATAACGCTAACAATAAAAGAGGGCTCAACACAACCCATGCAGGCCCCAATACACTACCTTTATATTTTGTTAGCAATTCCCTGCGACTAAATTCAAGCGAAAGCCTTAATAACTGCATCATCAAAAACCTTATTCAAAGCATTCTGCAAATGAAAAACCAACAGCTACTTTATCTTTTTCTGACAACATAGGAATAATCTCCCCCCAATTGATATTGATCTCTTTGTCATTCCAGAGGATGCTCCTTTCATTTTTAGGAGAGTAATAGTTTGTCGTTTTATATAAAAACTCAGCTGTCTCACTTATAGTGAAAAAACCATGTGCAAACCCTTCCGGGATCCACAACTGTCGTTTGTTTTCACCTGACAAGTGAACGCCAACCCACTGGCCGAAGCTCGGTGAGCTTTTGCGGATATCTACCGCCACATCAAACACTTCACCTGCAACACAACGCACCAGCTTGCCCTGGGCATGGGGAGGCAGTTGATAGTGCAACCCACGCAACACCCCTTTCGAGGATTTGGAATGATTATCCTGCACAAAGTTAACCGGATATCCTACCGCCTCTTCAAACAACTTGTGGTTGAAACTCTCAAAGAAAAAACCACGCTCATCACCAAATACTTTTGGTTCAAAAATAAGCACGTCAGGAATTGCTGTTTTGATTACGTTCATCTGTTTACCCACATTTGATCCAGTTTTTATGGGGGAACAACATTCCTCCCCCCATATCACATCAGGCGTTAGCAACCATTCTTAACAAATATTGGCCATATGCATTTTTCGCCAGCGGCGCTGCAAGCTCACGTATCTGGTCAGCACTGATAAACTTTTGGCGATAGGCGATCTCTTCAGGACACGCCACCTTCAATCCCTGGCGCGTCTCGATAGTCTGAATAAAGTTGCTCGCTTCTATCATGCTTTCATGGGTACCGGTATCCAGCCAGGCATAGCCACGCCCCATCATCGCCACCGACAGATTGCCTTGCTCCAGGTAGATACGGTTCACATCGGTGATTTCCAGCTCACCACGCGGTGACGGCTTCAGGCGCTTGGCAATCTCAACAACGCTGTTGTCGTAGAAATAGAGGCCGGTGACCGCATAGTTGCTCTTGGGCTCCAACGGCTTCTCTTCCAGCGAGATAGCGGTACCCTCTTTATCAAATTCCACCACCCCATAACGCTCGGGGTCATGCACATGGTAGGCAAAGACGGTAGCACCACTCTCTTTGGCCGCTGCCGCCGCCAACTGTTTCTGCAGGTCGTGGCCATAGAAGATGTTGTCCCCCAGCACCAGCGCACAGGGGTCTGACCCGATAAACTCTTCACCCAGAATAAAGGCTTGTGCCAACCCGTCCGGACTTGGCTGCACCTTGTACTGCAAATTCAGGCCCCACTGACTGCCGTCACCCAGCAATTGCTCAAAACGGGGGGTATCTAGCGGCGTGCTGATGATCAGAATATCGCGAATGCCCGCCAGCATCAGGGTGCTGAGCGGGTAGTAGATCATCGGCTTGTCATAGATAGGCAACAGTTGCTTGCTCACCGCCATGGTCACCGGATAGAGACGGGTGCCTGAGCCACCGGCCAGAATGATGCCTTTACGTTTGGTCATGATGCTTGTTTCTTATTTTTAAATTGCAAAAGAAAAAGGTGGCTTGCAGCTACACCTTTTACGTTTTATCTCTTGCCAGCCAGGGATGCACTCAACACATCCCTGACCAGGGATTTACTTGCTGAGGATCTCGGTCAACATCCGCTCCACGCCGACGGTCCAGTCCGGCAGTACCAGATCAAAGGTGCGCTGGAATTTGTCGGTATCAAGGCGGGAGTTATGGGGGCGTTTGGCAGGGGTCGGGAAGGCGCTGGTCGGCACTGCATTGAGTTGCGTGACCGCCAGATCAACGCCAGCCTCTCTGGCTTTGGCAAACACCAATTGGGCGTAGTCAAACCAGGTGGTGGTACCGGAGGCAATCAGATGGTACACCCCGGCAACCTCGGGTCTGCTCTGCGCCACGCGGATCGCATGGGCGGTGCAATCGGCCAGTAACTCGGCACCGGTCGGGGCGCCGAACTGGTCATTGATGACCGACATCTCGCTACGCTCTTTGCCAAAGCGCAGCATTGTCTTGGCAAAGTTGGCTCCACGGGCGGCGTAGACCCAGCTGGTGCGGAAGATCAGGTGACGAGCGCAGAGAGCCGCCCCCTGTTCCCCTGCCAACTTGGTTTCACCGTAGACGTTGAGCGGTGCAGTTGCATCGGTTTCCACCCAGGGACGCTCACCGCTGCCATCGAACACATAGTCGGTGGAGTAATGCACCAGCCAGGCACCCAATGCTTCCGCTTCTTTGGCGATCGCCGCCACACTGGTCGCGTTGAGCAGCTCGGCAAATTCCCGCTCACTCTCCGCCTTGTCGACTGCGGTGTGGGCTGCGGCGTTGACAATCACGTCCGGCTTGACCAGACGTACCGTGTCGGCCACCCCTGCCGGGTTGCTGAAATCGCCACAATAATCGGTGGAGTCAAAATCAACGGCAGTGATGCGGCCCAGCGGTGCGAGTGCACGCTGCAGCTCCCAACCGACCTGACCGTTTTTGCCAAACAGCAGAATATGCATCAGGCACGCTCCCCGTAATTCTGCTCAATCCAGGATTGGTAGGCACCGCTCTTGACGTTGTTGACCCACTGTTCGTTATCCAGATACCACTGCACAGTTTTGCGAATGCCAGATTCGAAAGTTTCTTGCGGCTGCCATGCGAGCTCACTGCTCATCTTGCTGGCATCGATGGCATAACGGCGATCATGGCCAGGGCGATCCGCCACATAGGTGATTTGCTCACGATAAGAGCCCGCCTTCGGCACCATCTCGTCCAGCAGATCGCAGATGGTGTGTACCACCTCCAGATTCTGCTTCTCGTTATGACCGCCGATGTTGTAGGTCTCCCCGACCAAGCCCGTGGTCACCACCTTGTAGAGCGCGCGTGCGTGGTCTTCCACATAGAGCCAATCGCGAATTTGGTCGCCCTTGCCATAGACCGGCAGCGGCTTACCATCCAACGCATTGAGGATCACCAACGGGATCAGTTTCTCGGGGAAATGGTACGGGCCGTAGTTGTTGGAGCAGTTGGTGACGATGGTGGGCATGCCGTAGGTACGGCGCCAGGCGCGCACCAGATGGTCACTGGAAGCCTTGGAGGCAGAATAGGGGCTGCTGGGGGCGTAGGGCGTCGTTTCAGTGAAGAGTGGCAAGGGTTCACCAGCAGACGCTTCATCCGGATGTGGCAGATCGCCATACACCTCGTCGGTGGAAATATGGTGGAAGCGGAAGGCCGTCTTGCGCGCCTCGTCCAGACCGTTCCAATAGGCGCGGGCCGCTTCCAGCATCATATAGGTGCCGACGATATTGGTCTCGATGAAGTCGGCGGGGCCTGTGATAGAGCGATCAACGTGACTCTCGGCGGCCAAGTGCATCACGGCATCCGGTTGATGGGTAGCAAACACCCGATCCAGTTCGACGCGGCTGCAGATGTCGACCTGCTCGAACGCGTAACGATCGCTGCCCGAGACCTCAGCCAGGGATTCCAGGTTGCCTGCATAGGTCAGCTTGTCGAGGTTGACAACTGAGTCTTGGGTATGCTGGATGATATGGCGAACAACGGCTGAACCGATAAAGCCGGCACCACCAGTCACAAGGATCTTCATTGAAAGGTTCCCGATTTCAAGATAACGAAATGACAAGACATTGTTTGACGCTTGCGTAGAAGATTTTCACGGTAGGTTTGCGAAGCGCCTACACTGATGACTAAATCGTCTAGCACACAGATATATCACTGAAACTAAGCTTGGTTAATTTTTCTGCATAATTTCTAGCGATACGACTTGTAAATAATTCTTATTTGATAAATTTGGTGGGGAGGGTAATTATGAAATAAGATGACATAGTTAACAAAGTGAAACGCTACCGCCCTTGAGTTACAGCTCCCAATATGCTGATTTTAACCTTCTTGTCCGTGCTGTTGGCCATCAGATCCTCCAGCTTCTTGTTTTGATTGATGTTTAACAATTCTTAAGCATTCCATTACCTTACTAGGCTGTCCGGAACCTACATTGCTCACATCTTGGGCTTTTTGCGCCCTAAACCCGATCGCGGGTCAGATTCTATCTTGTTTAACCCAAGAGTGAATAGTCAAAAGGTGCAAAAGGCACTCGATAGGGTAAGGATTCAACAGCATTCCTATTAACCTACTGACTTCAATGTCACCAGTATTTTTACTGATAATCCTCTAGTGACACCTTTCGATGAAGAATAGAAAAAATATGTCTGTCAGTGTGCTCTTATCACCTCATTCGTGGGCATCAGATTGTTAGGATAGCGCCAAGAGATCAAGAGTGTGCTCTTCTGTTGACTCATTAACGTACCTTACTGCCCCTCCACTGCGATCATAACGGTCGCATACTGCTGTCACCGTATGTAAATCGCTTCGTGTCACAGTGTTTTGACATCTTATTAAACACTCTATTGAGGAGTTCAGTCTGGGATGATTCAGTCCCGATACAGCGGGGTCAGGTAGGATCCGGATTGACTCTCCCTCTTGTTGACCCTCTAATTGACAGCCTGGACCCTCATCATCATGCATCTTATGAAAATCCTACTGGTTGAAGACGACAAGCTGCTCAATCACCACCTCTCCACCCTGTTGACCGAGGCCCAGAACCAGGTTTACAGCACGGACAATGCCCAGGTGGCGCTACACTACGCAGCCGACTACCCCATCGATGTCGCCATCATCGATCTGGGCCTGCCTGACATGGATGGCCTTCAGCTCATCACCCGCCTGCGCGAGCAGCAGATCCCCTTTCCCATCATTGTGCTGACGGCCAGAGGCAACTGGCAGGACAAGGTGGAAGGACTGGAGGCCGGGGCGGACGACTACCTGGTCAAACCCTTCCAGAAGGACGAGCTGCTGGCCCGCCTCAATGCACTGGTACGCCGCAGCGCCGGCTTCATCTCCCCCAGAGTGAAGGCGGGTGACTACGAGCTGGATCTCTCCCGCAAGGAGCTGACCATCGCCGGCGAGGTCACCGTGCTGACCAGTTTCGAATATCTGATCCTAGAATACCTGATGCGAAATGCCCGTCAGGTGGTCTCCAAACAGCAGTTGCTGGATCAGCTCTATGGGGATGGTGAAGGGGATCCCAACACCATTGAGGTGATGGTGAGCCGGCTTCGCAAAAAACTGGATCCGGAAGGGAGCATCCAGCCCATCTCCACCATCCGCCGCCAGGGCTACATCTTCAACCTCGCCTGTAGCTGATGCGCCTTGCCATGTTGCATCCCCTAACCCTGATCCGCCGCTCCCTGCACCTCAAGCTGATGCTGAGTGCCATGCTGGTCATCGCGCTCATCATGGCCTTCTCCGTCTACATCCTTTACCTCGGCCATGCCGAGGAGCAGGCCCAGAAAGCCAGTGTCCGCATGCAGGAGAACCTCTCCAAGCTGTTCTCGTCCAAGCAGCCGGAGCCCCACGCCATGACGGATCTTGGCAAGCTCACCCCGGATGCCATCGACCCCAATCTCGACACCCTGATCTGCCGCGCCGACGGGGCGCTGAGCTGGTCCAGCCTGCACATGCCGGAGGTGGTCTCCATCAAGGAAACCATCTGCCGGGATCTGATGAGATACCTGGGGGGACTGGATCAGGACTATTTCTTCAAGCTGCATACCATCAAGAACGGCGAGAGCTACTTCATCTACAGCCTGCGTTTCCTGCGCAATCATGGCGCCGGCCCCACCACCTACTACGTGGTGATGGTCGATTCCGCCCGGCGCTATCAGGCCCAGACCCGCGATTACCTCTACCGCTGCATTCGCCAGGCGCTGCTCGCCTACTGTCTGCTGGGCGCCCTGTTGCTGCTCACCAGTTTCTGGAGCCTCTCCTCCCTGCGCACCATGGCGCGCCAGATTGACGAGATCCGCGCCGGTACGCGAGAGGCACTGTCAAACGACTACGAGCGCGAGCTGACCCCCCTGACAAGCTCGGTCAACCAGTTGCTGGAGAACGAACGCCAGCAGACCCAGCGCTACCAGCACGCCCTCAACGATCTCGCCCACAGCCTGAAAACCCGGCTGGCGCTCATCCAGATCACCGCCCAGGAGCTCAAGCTCGGCCACGACATCCATGACAACATCAATGAACAGATCACCACCATGGATCAGATCATCCAGTACCAGTTACGTCGTGCCGTCACCGGGCGAAAGCGCCTCGCAAACAAGGGCACCGAACCGGTTCCCCTTATAGAGAAGCTGCTGGCCAGCCTCGCCAAGGTCTATCGCCACAAGAAGCTGCAGACCGGCTTCCAGTTTGACGACGATGTCTTCTTTCACGGCGAGCAGGGCGATCTGATGGAGCTGATGGGCAACCTGCTGGACAACGCCTGCAAGTTCGCCATCAGCGAGATCCGGGTTCATGTCCGCCACCGGGAGAGCGGCCTGCTCATCGTGGTGGAAGACGACGGCCCCGGCATCGATCCCGGCAAATCGCAGCAGATCTTCCAGCGCGGCGTGCGGGCTGACAGCTCCCCCGGCCAGGGGATTGGCCTCGCCGTGGTGACCGAAATCGTGCACAGCTACGGCGGCGAGATCCGGGTGGATGACTCCCCGCTCGGCGGCGCGAGATTCCACATCACCCTCCCCTGACAGCGCAGGAGCCAGTACCTGGCTCCTGCCGCATTCGGGCGTTGCCATCCCGGTGCTTTCCCTGTCTCACACCTCACTCCTTATGCTTCGACCAGGCCAAGCACATGGCAGCGGGGCTGACGAGCTTGCACCCCCATCAGAAGCTGACCTGCCGCTCCCCTCAGCCCCATGCTCGCGCAGAAACGACAGGCATAAAAAAACCGGCCGCGAGGGCCGGTAAAACAGTTCAGGCTTGTCAGGTGACAATGCGCACCCAGCGGATGAAGACCGGTTTCAATTCCCTATGAAGCCCCGTCCTCTTGAGTACGTAGGTTCACTTTACGCCCCGGTCACTGAATCGGGACTGAACCATGTTCACCCTGGCAAGGCTCAGAGACGGATCCCGAGCGACTGGCGCAGATAAGCCCCTGCCCCGAGCAGCCCCGGTCCTTCATGGGTGATAAGGAAGACCGGAATGTCTTTGAGATAAGGCTTGAAGCGCCCCTTGTCCTCGAAGGCGACCCGAAAGCCCGATCCGATGAAGAACTCCTGGAAGCGCGGCACGATGCCACCGGCGATGTAGACACCGCCGAAGGTGCCCATGTTGAGGGCCAGGTTGCCGGCAAAGCGGCCCATGAGCACGCAGAACAGGCTCAAGGTGCGGCGGCAATCGAGGCAATCCCCCGCCAGCGCACGCTCGGTGATGTCCTTGGGGGCAAAGGGTTCGGGCTCGCGGCCATCGGATTTGACCAGGCCGCGATAGAGATTGACGAGCCCGGGGCCCGAGAGGAAACGCTCCGCCGACACATGGCCCAGCTCGCCGCGCATCACCTGCAGCACCGCATCTTCCTCTTCCGTGTTGGCGGCGAAGTCCACGTGACCGCCCTCACCCGGCAGGCTCAGCCACTGCTCACCGGCCTGCACCAGGTGGGCGACGCCAAGGCCGGTACCTGCGCCATAGATGGCGATGGGCTTGCCGGCTACCGGAGCCGCGCCCCCGAGCTGGATGCGATCGCTCTCGCCGAGCACGGGCACCGCCATGGAGACGGCAGTGAAATCGTTGATCACCTGCAGGCGCGCAAGGCCGAGGTTGGCCTGCATCTCGCGGATGGAGAACTCCCAGCTGTGGTTGGTCATGGCGACCCAGTCACCGTTGATGGGGCAGGCGATGGCGATGCACGCCTCGCCCACGGTGGCATCGTGCTCTTCGAGATAGAGGCGCACCACGGCCTCAAGGCTGGGATAGGCCAGCCCCGAATAGGTTTTTGCCTGGGAAATGGCGCCCGTCGCCAGTTCGCAGAGGGCCAGCCGGGCATTGGTACCGCCAACGTCGCCCACCAGCGCATGGGTATGCTGCATAACAAACTCCTTCGTTACCGACTCGGGGCGGCCCTTACCGTCCCGACATTATTATTTGCCTGCAATACTACTCGAGCCCGCAGCCGAGCTGCGCGATTTATGCAGACAAGTGTGCACCCGCTCACAGTGTTGTTGCTTTGCAACATTTGTAAGCGTTTTCAAGACGCAAATGGAAGTTTGCAACTAAAAACACGAAATAATTAGACATGAGTCATACTTTGCAGGGCCGAGATTAGTTCCGATAAGCGCTTGTCTTGTATAGTCATCGCGGAGATTGGAAACCTGCTTGAGCTGTGAATTTAGTGCACAGACACTGAAGTTAAATTACAAAAATGCCTGGTGGTAATGATGAATACCCTCGATAAAATTACGAACAATCTGGAAAGTTTCAGTAAATCAGAGCGTAAGGTGGCTGAAGTGATCCTGGCCTCACCCCAAACCGCCATTCACTCCAGCATTGCTACCCTGGCCAAGCTGGCCGATGTGAGCGAACCGACCGTCAACCGTTTCTGCCGTCGCCTCGATACCAAGGGCTTTCCCGATTTCAAGCTGCACCTCGCCCAGAGCCTGGCCAACGGCACCCCCTATGTGAACCGCCACGTGGAAGCGGAAGACGGGCCCGACACCTACACCGCCAAGATCTTCGAGTCCACCATGGCCTGTCTCGATGCCGCCAAGAACAGCCTGGACATCTCCGCCATCAACCGCTGCGTCGACATCCTGACCCAGTCCAAGAAGATCAGTTTCTTTGGCCTGGGCGCCTCCTCCGCCGTCGCCCGGGATGCCCAGAACAAGTTCTTCCGCTTCAACATCCCCGTGGTGAGCTTCGATGACATCGTCATGATGCGCATGAGCTGCATCAACAGCAGTGAAGGGGACGTGGTGGTCCTCATCTCCCACACCGGCCGCACCAAGGCCCTGGTGGAAATTGCCGCGCTGGCCCGGGAAAACGATGCCACCGTCATCGGCATGACCGCCAAGGACTCTCCCCTGGCCCGCGAATGCAACCTGGTGCTCTCCATGGACGTGCCGGAAGACACCGACGTCTACATGCCCATGGCCTCGCGCATCGCCCAGCTCGCCCTGGTGGACGTGCTGGCCACCGGTTTCACCCTGCGCCGTGGCATGAAATTTCGCGAAAACCTGAAGAAAGTCAAAGAAGGTTTGCGCGAATCCCGCTTTGATACCCCGCACTCCTCCTGATCATTCGGGGGTCCGCCCCGACTGTCTATGCCAACGGGCTTGGTGTAGTATCGAAATTCAATCAAACAAGGCCACCCAGATGGCCTGCCAGTTGGCGCCATGCCACATGCTTGACGGGGCAGTATTTCAAGTCATATCAACTTCACATTGGAGTCTTTCATGCCAAGACGTACAAAGATTGTTACCACACTCGGTCCGGCGACCGATCGCGACGGCATTCTCGAGGGGATCATTCGCGCCGGTGCCGACATGGTGCGGATGAACTTCTCCCACGGCACTCCTGAAGATCATATCCAGCGCGCCAACCAGGTGCGTGACATCGCCGCCAAGCTGGGCCGCCACGTGGCCATCATGGGCGATCTGCAAGGCCCCAAGATCCGCGTCTCCACCTTCAAGGATGGCAAGATCTACCTCGCCATCGGTGACAAGTTCATTCTCGATGCCGCCCTCGGCAAGGGCGAAGGCTGCCAGGAACAGGTCGGCATCGACTACAAGAGCCTGCCGCAGGACGTGGTATCCGGTGACATCCTGCTGCTCGACGATGGCCGCGTGCAACTGAAGGTCGAGCAGGTCGAAGGCACCCGCATCCACACCACGGTGACCGTGGCCGGCCCTCTCTCCAACAACAAGGGCATCAACAAGAAAGGTGGCGGCCTCTCCGCCCCGGCCCTGACCGAGAAGGACAAGGAAGACATCAAGACCGCCGCCCGCATGAACGTGGACTACCTGGCGGTCTCATTCCCCCGCAGCGGCGATGATCTGCGCTACGCCCGCGAACTGGCCCGCGAAGCTGGCTCCAACGCCAAGATCGTGGCCAAGGTCGAGCGCGCCGAGACCGTCGCCAGCGACGAGGCGATGGAAGACATCATCCTCGGCTCCGATGCCGTCATGGTGGCCCGTGGTGACCTGGGTGTCGAAATCGGCGACCCCGAACTGGTGGGTGTGCAGAAGAAGCTCATTCGCCACTCCCGTCGCCTGAATCGCGTGGTCATCACCGCGACCCAGATGATGGAGTCCATGATCAACGCGCCGCTCCCGACCCGTGCCGAAGTCATGGACGTGGCCAACGCCGTGCTTGACGGTACCGATGCGGTGATGCTCTCCGCCGAGACCGCCGCCGGCCAGTTCCCCATTGAGACCGTGACCTCCATGGCCAGCGTCTGTGTGGGCGCCGAGAAGCACCCGAGCCTGAACGTCTCCAACCACCGCATGAACTACACCTTCACCTCGGTGGAAGAGGCGGTGGCCATGTCCACCATGTATGCGGCCAACCACCTGGAAGGGGTCAAGGCGATCGTGGCGCTGACCGAGTCGGGCACCACCCCGCTGCTGATGTCCCGCATCAGCTCCGGCCTGCCCATCTTCGCCATGTCTCCTCACAACAAGACCTTGGCCTGGGCCAACCTCTACCGCGGCGTCACCCCCGTGCTGTTTGATGGCGACGAAACCAAGCCGGTCTACGAGGTGTGCCGCGACGCGCTGGACGTGCTCAAGGCCAAGGGACTGCTGCAAAGCGGCGACATGGTATTGCTCACCCACGGCGACAAGATGGAGACCGTCGGCAGCACCAACACCTGCAAGGTGATGATGGTCGAGTAATCGCCCCTCCTCCCTGCAACAAAAACGGCTCCCGCGGGAGCCGTTTTTTATGGGATCTGCCCAGGTTCAACCGCGAAACAGCCCCACCTTGTCCCCATCCTGCAGGCTGCCGGCGCCGCGCACCACCACCTTGTCTCCCTGCTTGAGAGCGCCGCTCACCGCCACTTCCCGGCTGTCCCCAAAGAGCACGGTGACCGGCACCCGGTTCACCGTGAGCGCCTCGCCGCGCTGCTCCACCTGATAGACCACGCTTCCCTCGGTGCCGAGCACCAGGGCATCCCGTGGCAGCAGCATGGTGTGCTGCTCTCCCATCGGCAGCGCCACCCGCACTGGCGAGCCGATGATGAACGTGCCCGCTTCCGGCTTGAGGCGCAGCTCGATGAGCCGGGACTTGGGATCGGCGCTCGCCGCCCGCTGGTAATAGATGGCGTGGCTGCTGAGCTGCTCCCCTTCCACCCGCAACCGGGTCTGGGTGACCAGTTGCCGGGCCCAGGCGATAGGCGCACGCAACCGGATATCCGGCTGGTCCGGATTGACCAGCTCAAGCGCCTGTTCGCCCGCATCCACATGCTCCCCCGGCTGGATGAAGTGTTCATTCACCACTCCGTCAAACGGGGCAAAGATGCGGCTTCTGCGCAGCTGCTCCTCAATCTGGCGCACCTGCACCCGCGCCAGCTGCTCGGCCAGCTCAGCCTGCTCCACGTCATAGCGCGCCTTGTCATACTGGCTCTGGGAGGCACTCTTTTGCTGGTGCAAACGATCCAGGCGCTGGAACTCGGCGCGAGCGTAACGCAGGTTGCTCCCCTCTCTGGCTTGTTCCGCCCTCGCCTGCTCCAGCGAGAGGCGCAGAGTCGCGCTGTCCAGGCGCAGCAACTCGTCCCCCGCCTTCACCCGGCTGCCAAACTCGGCTATCCACTCCACCCGACCGCTCACTTCGGCGCTGAGCGCCGCCTGCTGGCGGCTCGCCACCGTGCCGCTGACCCAGATGCTGGCCCCCGCCTCTCCCTGGGCCACCTCCGCCAGCGTCACCATCTTGCTTTGTGCAAGCGCAGGCAGCCCGCCAGCCAGCAGCAGAGCCCCCACCACTATCCTTGTGAAACCTTGTGTCATCGATGAGCTCCTTGCTCAGGCACGCTGCCGAAGGGCGTGCGGTATGTCGGTCTGCTCCCCCAACCGCAGGAAGGCGGGCAACAGGATCAGGGTGAAGAGGGTGCTGCAACTCATGCCGCCGACGATGACGGTGGCCAGCCCCCGGTAGATTTCGCTCCCCTCGCTCGGACTCAGCATCAGGGGCAGCATACCGAAGATGCTGGTGAGGCTGGTCATGGCGATGGGACGCATCCGGCTTTGCAGAGCATCGGTGACTGCCGACTGTCGGCTCATCCCCTCCCGCTCGGCCATCCTGGTCTGGTGCACCAGCAGAATGGCGTTGTTGACCACCAACCCGAGCAGGATGACGAAGCCGATGATAGTGAGCAAGTCCATCGGCAGCGGCGCCACCAGACCGCTCAGGTGCAGCGCCAGCACGCCGCCTACGGTGGCGAGTGGCAAGGTGAGCAGCACCAGCACGGCATCCTTGAGGGAGGCGAAGACCCCCCACAGCAGAATGAGCAGTATCATCACGGCGAACAGGAAGATGCTGCCGAGGTTGCCGAGCGCCTGCTGCAGGCTGTCGGCATTGCCGGCGACCCGCAGCTCCCCCCCGGCCGGCAGCAACGGCCGGATGGCGGCAAAGCTCTTGTGCTGCAGGGTGTCGAGCACCTGCTCCATGCTCATTCCCGCCGGGGGCGAAATCTGCAGGCTGATGCTGCGCCGCCCATCGGATCGGAAGATGCTCTCAGGCCCGAGTTGCGGCTCAACCCGCAGCAGTTCCCCAAGGGGAACGATACGCCCGGACGGGGTAGCAAGCGGCACCGCCTTGAGCTCGTCCGGGTTGGCTGAGGCCTGCCCCATCAGCAGGATGTCGAGCCGCTCATCCCCGTCGAAATATTCGCCGACCCGCAGACCATCGCCGAAGGTCTGGATGATGGCGGGCATGGGGGAGCGATCCCAGCCCACCTCGGCCAGGCGCCTGTCCTGGGGCACCAGCCGAAGCTCGGGAGCGGTGAAATCGAGTCCAGGTTCTGGCCTGACCTGGGCGCCGGGCAAGTCCCGCTGCACTATGGTCATGCTCTCCCGGGCCGCCTGATAGAGTTCGGGCAGCCCACCCCCCTGGATCAGCAGGGAGATGCTGTTTTCACTGTCAAAACCGCCAAACAGGGACCCCTGACCGCCAAACACCCGGGTGTCGGGAATGCCCACCAGCAACTGCTTCATCAAGAGCTGCTCCAGCACCTTGATCTGGCTCTCCTCCTTTGGCCGCACCCCGATTTGGGCACCGCCCGGGTAGCGCAGGATGTAGTAGTTCTTGAGGACAGGCTCCTTCTCCCCTTTCATATAAGGGTCGAGGCGGGCAATCAGGGTATCGATCACCTCCTCCCGCTGGGCCTTGAGATTGACCCCGGGGGTGAAACTCATCCAGACATCGATGGCGTCCCGCTTCACATCCGGCAGGTAGTTCATCTTGGGCAACATCAACCAGCTCGCCAGCACAGGCCCCGTCATCATCAGGACGATGATGGCCCAGCGCCTGGGGGCGGTGGCAGTCCAGCGGATCACATGGCGGGTGGCGCGGCACCACAGGCGCTCAAAGGGATCAATCAGCCGCTCGTGCCCCATCCAGCGCGCCGCCACCGCAGGCAACACCGTGACCGCCACCACCATGGAGACGGTCACCGCGCAGGCGATGGTGAGCGCAAGATCGGCAAACAACTGCCCTTCCACGTCGTTGAGCAGGAGCACCGGCAGGAAGATGGCGACCGTGGTCAGGGTGGACGCCACCAGAGCGGTCCACACCCGGCGGGTGCCCTCCAGCGCCGCCTCTCCCTTGCTGATGTCACCCCGCTCATGGCGCCGGTAGATGCTCTCCAGCACCACGATGGCGGCGTCGAGCACCATGCCGACCGCAAACGCAATGCCCGCCAGGGAGATGATATTGAGGGTCCGCCCCATCACCTTGAGCAGGCAGAAGGTGAGCATGATGCTGATGGGGATGGCGATCGCGATCATCAGGGTCGCCTTGAGCTGGCGAAGAAAGACCCAGAGGATGGCGCAGGAGAGCAGCACCCCGAGCCCCAGGTTGGCGGTCACCATGCTCACCGCCCGGTTGATGTAGAGGGAAGCGTCAAACGACTGCTCCATGTGCAGGCCGACCGGCTCCAGCACCTCCCGGTTGAGCTCCCCGACCTTGGTCTTGATCCCCTCGAGCGCCGCCAGGGCATTGGCACCGCTCTCTTTGAAGATCTGCGCCGCGATGGCGGTGTTGCCGTTCTGGATGCGCAGCACCGGGTTCTCCTCCCGGGCCACTCTGATCTCGGCAACGTCCCGCAGATAGATGGGCAGGCCGTCACGCCAGTCCACCACCTTGTCCCCCAGGGCCGCCACGTCATAGCGACCGGCAAAGCGCAGCTTGTACTCCCAGCGTCCGATGTCGAGGGTGCCGGCCGACACATCCCAGCCCGTCGTTGCCCGGCTGGCAAGCACTGGGATCTCCACCCCCAGCTCGGCGGCGCGGTAAGGGTCGAAACGGATCTGGATCTGGCGCTCGTTGATCCCCTCGATGTCGACCGTGGACACCCCGGGGATCCGCTCCAGCTCGGGCTTGACCCTCGCCTCGATCAGCGCCTGGTGATCGTCTATCTCCCCCTTGGCGCCGGGCAGTTGCTGGATGAAGAAGAAGGTCAGGGTGTCGTTGCTGCTGTAGTTGTTGACGTAAGGACCGCCGATGTTGTCCGGCAGCCCCGAGACCCGGTTCAGGCGGGAGATGACGTCAAGCTGGGCCCGCTGCATGTCGGTGCCGAGGGCAAACTCCATGTCGATTTCGGTGAAGCCGGGGTAGCTGTTGCTGCTGAGGCTCTTGAGCCCCTGTACCCCCTGCATCTCCTGCTCGATGGGATCGGTTATCTCCGACTCCATCTCCTGGGGCGAGGCCGAACGCCAGTCCACCGTGATGTTGAGGTGAGGACGGTCTATGTCGGGAAACAGCTGGACGGGCAGTCCACGGATGCTGAGCAGGCCCAGCAAAAAAATCAGCACGACCGAGACCGCCACCCAGATGGGGCGTTCGATCGCCGTTTTGGCGAGGTTCATTCACTCTTCCTGAGTTGTTGTTATCGGCCATTCCGATGGCCTTGCTTCCTGCCCCAAGGGTGGGGGCCATTGCATTAAACTGGAATTAATCGACCTTGTAAATGCCTGGTTAAACAACAAAAAACCGGCCACTAGGGCCGGTTGTCGGTTTACGCTCGGGGTCAGGCTGCATGCTCGACCGGGTTCGGTTGAGACAATCCTTCCAGCTCGCCAGGAGCGAAGTTGTCCACCTGGATCGCCTCGTAGCGCAAGGCATCGGCGGCCAGCAGCTTGTCCGCCTCCTCCTTGCCGAGGATGGACTGGGACAGGGCGGCAGCCACCAGCTCAGGCAGCGCCAGCTTGCGGGGCAGTCTGCCCTCTTTCTGGGCCTGCACCAGCTTCTTCTCGATGGGCTGCACCGAGACCATGGCCTGGAAGGCACGCTCCATCAGCCCCACCGGATCCGCCTCGTCCTTGCCTACATAACAGAGCGCGGTCAGACGATCCCGGAACTCGCCCGGCGTCATCATGGCCAGGCAGATGGCGTGGCAGCGATCGTCCGCCGGCATCTTGTAACCGACGCCGAACGGGAACACCACCCGCTTGAGTACGGCACCCACCACCTTGTTCGGGAAGTTCTGGAAGAAGCCCTCGAACGCCTTGCCAATCAGGTAGAGGTTGCGCTCCACCGCGTACTGCACGAACGGCAGGTCAGAGACCATGCGGCCCTGATCCTCGTAATGCTTGAGGGTGGCGGAGGCCAGGTAGAGGTGGCTCAGCACGTCACCCAGACGGGCGGAGATCATCTCCTTGCGCTTGAGATCGCCACCCAGCATCAGCATGGAGACGTCGGCGCACAGGGCCAGCCCTTTACTCATGCGGGAGAGTTGCTTGTAGTAGCGGGCGGTTTCGCCGGCCACCGGGGCACTGTTGAACTGACCCAGGGTCAGCCCCTGGAACAGGGCACCGAAGAAGTTGCCGGTACCGAAGGCGATGTGTTTCATCAACAGGGCGTCAAACTTCTCGAGACCGCGCTCCACATCGGTGTCGGCCGCCGCTTCCAGCTCGGCAAACACATACGGATGGCAGCGGGTGGCCCCTTGCCCGAAGATCATCAGGTTGCGGGTCAGGATGTTGGCCCCTTCCACCGTGATGGCCACCGGAATGCCCATGTAGGCGTAGCCGGTGTAGTTTTTCGGGCCCAGCTGGATGGCGCGACCGGCATGGATGTCCATGGAGTCATCCATCACCTGGCGGGCCATCTCGGTCATGTGGTACTTGGAAATCGCGGTGACGATGGCCGGTGCCTGACCCAAATCCAGGGAACCTGCGGTCATGCGACGAGCGCCTTCGAGCTGATAGGTGAGGCCGCCAATGCGGGCCAGCGCTTCCTGCACCCCTTCAAACTTGCCGATGGACATGCCGAACTGCTTGCGCACGTAGGAGTAGGCGCCCACGGTGCGGCTCGCCATGTGACCACAGGCGGTACCCAGAGCAGGCAGCGAGATGCCGCGACCGGCGGAGAGGCACTCCACCAGCATGCGCCAGCCACGGCCGGCGTAATCCGGGCCACCGATGATCCAGTCGAGCGGAATGAACACATCCTTGCCGAAGGTCGGGCCGTTCAGGAACGCCAGCCCCATGGGGTAGTGGCGATCGCCGACGCGCACGCCAGGGTGACTGGTCGGGATCAGCGCACAGGTGATGCCGATCTCTTCCTTGTCACCCAGCAGTTTTTCCGGGTCATAGAGCTTGAACGCCAGCCCCAGCACGGTGGCACGCGGCGCCAGGGTGATGTAGCGCTTGTTCCAGTTCAGGCGAATGCCCAGCACCTCTTCACCCTTGTGCATCCCCTTGCAGACGATCCCCTTGTCCGGGATGGCACCCGCATCGGAGCCCGCTTCCGGCCCGGTCAGGGCGAAGCAGGGTACCTCCTTGCCGTTGGCCAGCCCCGGCAGCCAGAAATCTTTCTGGGCCTGGGTGCCGTAATGCATCAGCAACTCGCCCGGTCCGAGGGAGTTGGGCACCATGACGGTGACCGCGACGCTCAGGCTCTTGGTGGCGATACGGGTGACGATGGTGGAGTTGGCAATCGCCGAGAACTCGCGGCCGCCGTAGGATTTCGGGATGATCAGGGAGAAGAAGCCTTCTTTCTTCAGATAGTCCCACACCGGCTCCGGCAGGTCCTTGGTCTCGTTGACGATCTTGAAGTCGTCCACCATGGCGAGCAGGGTTTCGACCTGGTTGTCGATAAAGGCCTGCTCTTCTGCGCTCAGCTCGGCCTTGCCGTAGCCGTGCAGTTTCTTCCAGTCCGGGTTGCCGCGAAACAGCTCCCCGTCCCACCAGACGGAGCCGGCCTCCATGGCCTCCCGCTCGGTGGCCGACAGGGGCGGCAGTATCTTCTTGAAGATGCCGAACACGGGGCGGGTCACCACCTTTTTACGGATGGCGGGGACACCGAGCACCACGGCTATCGCCAGCACCAGCAGGACAAGCAATGTGATCATACCGAAGTTCCTTCTATTTCACTGTTTCCGTTGATTATTGTTAGGTGTTACACGGCCAGGGAGAGCCTGGTCGACTCCACGGGCGCCCCGACACCGGACGCCAGATAAGGAATGACGTTGCGCACCAGCCCTTCCACATCGAGCTGCTGGCCAAAATCGGCCTGGGCGATGTCACGCAGGGCATCCGCAGAGGCCATGGTGAAGACGACGGTGCCCAGGGTGAAGTGCAGGCGCCAGAAGAGATCCGCTGGCGACAAATCCGGATTGGCCTTGGAGATGGCCTGGGTGATCCCGTGCAGGGTCGCCCCATAATGGGTGGTAATAAAGCGTCGCAGGTGGCCCTGACTGTCGATATAGCCGCGCCCCAGCAACTGCATGAAGAGCGCCGGGCCATTCGCCCTGACGGCCGACAGTTTCATCAGGGGTTCGACAAAGCTCTCGAACACCTGCAACAGGGTCAGCTGATCCTGCGCCATCAACGTCTGCAACCGCTCGTCCAGTGCCGGCATGAAGAGGCTCAGATAACGGTCGAGCACCGCCTGGATAAGCTCCTTCTTGGAGCCGAAGTGATAATTGACCGAAGCCAGGTTCACATCGGCCTCGCTGGTGATCAGACGCAACGAGGTATCGGCGAACCCCCGCTCGGCAAACAGCACCTCGGCGGCGTCGAGAATACGGTTCTTGGTATCGATTTTACTCACTGGACACCTCACTTAAACGAATGTTTAAAAAGTACGTTTCACGCCCACCCATGTCAAGAGAATGTGAACAAGTGTTGGCTAAATGTTTTTAATCAAAAAAGAGGGAAGATGGCGGGAACTTCGCGGCGAGACGGCACTCTATATCTATGCCACTGCAATTAAACATTAAGTCTCGCCCAACCTGCGTCATGCTAGTTGGGCATTTTTTTGCCCTGCCGTCACCCGATGCGCCGACAGAGAACCAAAAAAAACCGTCGCAGGGGCGACGGCGGGGAAAACGGGTCTGACCATCCAGTGTCGACCCATCGATGGGTGTTCAGGCTTGCATCGATGTCGCCATCCTCGCAGTGAAACGTCATCAGACTTTGTCAGCACAGACCCAAATTGTGACAAAGTATGGCAACCAGCCACATGGCCCGGCTTCGCCAATCTTGCTATGCTGTCGCCTCATGCCAGAGGGGAGAGAAGATGAAGTATACGGTCGATACCCACACGCACACCGTCGCCAGCACCCACGCCTACAGCACCATTCACGATTACCTGCCCATCGCCAAAACCAAGGGGATCAAGCTGTTCGCCACCACGGACCATGGCCCGGACATGGCAGATGCCCCGCATTACTGGCATTTCGTCAATCTGCACGTGTTGCCCAGGGTCGTGGACGGGGTCGGCATCCTGCGCGGCATCGAAGCCAACATCAAGAACATCGACGGTGAAATAGACTTCCCCGAGCGCTACGAATCGCGGCTCGACATGATCATGGCGGGCTTTCACGAACCGGTGTTCCCCCCCTGCGATCAGGCGACCCACACCCAGGCCATGATCAACGCCATTCGAAGTGGTCGGGTCGACATGATAAGCCACCCCGGCAATCCCGCCTTCCCCATCGATATTCAGGCGGTGGTCAAGGCAGCGGCAGAGTATCGAGTGGCACTGGAGGTCAACAACTCCTCGTTCAGTCACTCCCGTGCAGGTAGTGAAAGCAACTGCCGCGCCATCGTCGAGGCGGCGCGCGATCTGGGTGCCTACCTCACTTTCGGCTCCGACTCCCACGTGGCATTCAGCCTCGGCGACTTTGATCACTGCCATCGGCTGGTCACCGAAGCCAACTTCCCACATGAGCGGATCCTGGCCCGCTCCCCCCGCGCACTGCTCGATTTTCTCGAGAGCCGCGGCCGTGCTCACATCCCGGAGTTCATTGACCTCTGATATGCCTTAACATCATGAGCCAACTCATAAAATCGAGTTGGCTCAATTGACTTGTCCGGCTTTTTTCACGACTCTGAACATCAGGCCGCCGGTATAGCTCAGTTGGTAGAGCAGCGCATTCGTAATGCGAAGGTCGTAGGTTCGACTCCTATTACCGGCACCAAATAAAACAAAAAGTTAGCTTCATTACGAGGCTACCCCTTTGTGCTTTTGGGCTTGGGGTACCACATCTAGCAAACAGCAGGAACATAACTGTATCCACTTACCTAGCCACTGGCAGAGGTCCTCCCAGCGGGAGTTGTAACAGGGGCTCAGGTGCTCTTGGCGCATCATCCAATCGGCGGACCCCGTGCCTTGACTGGCCAAGCCTACGCGTCCCAATCCCTTGGCTTTGATCTGGTCCATCACAGCCATCAGCGCATCAGATTGAGCGGAGGACGGAGCAAACAGATCGGCCTGTTGCTGCCCCTTGGGAGTGAACTCACTCAGCATGACCCCTCCTTTCTGATAACGGTAACCGTCGCGCCAAATCTGCGGTAGCAACACGCCCACTTGTTGCAGCAACAACGGGGTGTCATCGCTAGGGCTGACTAGCCGAACGCCGGCCTGCTCACTGTAGTAAGGCGCTCGTTCGTCAAACGGGCTGGTTCGCACTAACAGGTGCACCCGCTGGCAACACATCCCCTCGGCACGCAGCTTATCGGCTGCGCGAGCCATAAATTCTGACAACGCTTGAACCATTTCCCTGCGGTCAGTCACGCGTGTCCCAAAGGAACGGATCGAGAGGATCTACTGCTTCGCCACCGGTTCAACGGTCAGCTCTGCGCAAGGCAAACCACGCAGCTCCTGTACGATCTGCTCGATCACCACGCAGTATTGGGCGCGTAACCCCTTGGCATCGTTAGCCACAAAGTCAGCCACGTTGTTAATGTCTTGTGCCACCACTTGGCCCCCAAGCGCAGCGCGTCACACAAGTCAACGACGCCGCCAGTTGCAGGCGACTTCTTGGCTGCATAGTTGGCTAGCCTGGAAGGGTTGGCCCTTTATGCTGTTTGTGGATGAGCGAGACGGTGGGGCGTCAACGAGCGCAGTCAGCTGTCTCATTGATAACCGGCTTGCAATTGAGACGGTCCAACTGGTGCAGCGAGCCGTATTGGGCCACCAGTCAGTCTATGGCCATCTGGGCGCAGGCTGTTCTGCTGGGCTTATTTTCAGGTATTGCATAACGAGCGGTGAGCCGGCCGCCGAGCAGTGCTATCCGGTAGCAACTTGGGATGTGCGTGAGCGACGTCCCTATATCCCTACCGTGAATGAGGAAAGGCACGCTTTGCCCAGTGATGGCCATTTCACACCACCGATTTACTTTCAAAATGGTGGGTCACAGCGCCCGCCTCCGGGTGCGTATTCCGGCGAAGTTGAACAGCCATTCCGGCCAACGTGAACACCCTGATCCTTAACGCGCTCACGTCACCCCGTTTCTAACTCGAGTGTTC
>NZ_JBFOCN010000101.1:0-16589 GCF_040907815.1 Aeromonas sp. s6 | reverse complement strand
TACGGCGGGCAAGACGGGCTAATGGGCGCGGTGCTGCACAAATTCAAGCAATCATCCAAGAAAAAGACCGAGCAGGCCTTTGCCGAACATCGGGACTATTTGCTGCGTGATATCGACCACCTGACTGCCCAGCTGGCCGAGATCACCACCCTGCAGACCCTCAAACCCTATCTGGCGGCCCGCTGGGATCAGCAGCAAATGAGGTGGGATGAGGAAGAGGACGATATGGAATGGCTGTTTAGGTAACGGCCAGCGGTGACCGACCATCTCATCAAACAATCAAGGCGCCACTGGCGCCTTGATTGTTTTCACACTGCTGGTTTTTACACTGATCGTGCTATCGGATAGCCAGCCTTAAATCAGGGTCACCTGACGCGCTTTGGCATCAGGCGCCAGCGCCTGTTCCTCATCGTGGATAGTTGTGAAGGGCTCAGGGGAAATGGCGGCTGCCGATGCGATTTTGCGCTGCTGATATTGGGCCAGACGCAAGTCCAGCAGCTGTGGGATGCAAATAAAGTTTCATCCTAACCCTAAAAACAGAGAGAAACGTCGCGCGCTCTCCTATTCATAAAAAATCCCTTTTATATCAGTATGTTGTGAGCACTTACACCCGAGACTGGATCGTTTTGCCTTTCATGGGAGAATGATTAAGGGCGCTAAAGTATCATCCTAATTTTCGCCCAGGCTCGAAAAATACGGTAAATGGTGAAAATAAAGATTCATCCTTTTCCGATGTTGCCCGTTCCAACACGTAAGCAGTCAGTCAGAAAAAACACATAGATCCAATCCCTAGCGAGCATTAAGCTCTCTCATCCGTGCCAACTGCTCCAACCCTTGGACGCCCTAAATGCTTACCCAAAAAAATCAACACCTTCTTTTAAAAACACAACCTGATTACCCATGTTATGCAGCCATGCCTATACTGTATGCGCATACAGTTTCCGGGCGGAGAGCACGGCCATGGCCAAGAACAAAGTTCAGTATCAGAAGGGTCTGAGCGTAAACGGTTTTTTGGAGAAGTACGGCACGGAAGAGCTGTGCGAGAAAGCTCTCTTTAAGTGGCGTTATCCCCAAGGCTTCGTCTGTAAAAACTGCTCCAATACGACCTTTTGCCGCCTTCACCATCGTCCCCGCGTCCTTCAGTGCAACCGTTGCCGCAGCCAGAGCTCGCTGATCAGTGGCAGCATTTTCGCCTGCACCAAGCTGCCGCTGACCACCTGGTTCCTGGCGCTTCATCTGCTGACGGTCTCCAAGACCGGTCTGTCTGCCATGGAGCTGCATCGCCAGCTTGGCGTCAACTACAACACGGCCTGGATGGTGAAGCACAAACTGTTGCAGGCGATGAAAGAAGCGGATGATCGGCATCCTCTGCACGGCATTATTCAGCTCGACGACGCCTACTGGGGCGGCGAACGACGCGGTGGCAAACGAGGACGAGGGGCGGCAGGCAAGACACCTTTTGTAGCGGCAGTTGCTCTGAACGAAGTTGGACACCCGATAGCCATGCGCATGACGGTCGTTTCTGGTTTCAAAACCAAAGAGATAGGTGCTTGGGCTAAGCGCCACCTGGGGCCGGGAAGTCTGGTCATCTCTGACGGCCTCAAATGCTTTCGAGCGGTTGAGCGCGCCACTTGCAACCATCTGGGCTTCACCATGGGCGGGCGTTTGGAGTTGCTGGATCACGCCGCCTTTCGCTGGGTGAACACGATGCTCGGCAACATCAAAAACTCGCTTCACGGGAGCTGCCATAAGCTTGGCCAGAGGCACATTCCCCGCCATCTCGCTGAATACTGCTTCCGCTTCAACAATCGCTTTGACCTTAGCGGCATGCTCGCCAAGCTTGGGGCTGCTGCGGCGATCACGCCGCCTATGCCATACCGCTTGCTGAAGCTGGCTGAAGATCATGGGTAATCAGGAAACACAATCAAAAATGACACCCTTATATCCATTTAACCTAAACAGCCTTCCCCCCACTGCACTAGCTAGGGCTCGTAGTTCGGCGCAAGGCTGAAGTCGCTTGGCTGCTTCGCTGTGCAGATCCATGACCCACTTTCCATCAAACTCCCGGTTGTAGTTCCACAAGCATCTCGCGAGTCTTGCCGGCCCGCTCCACTAACAAGACCACAACATCTCCAACGTTCTTGTCGTCTAGCCGGGCCTGTAATGTAGTGACGTCGTCGACGGCGATACCGTCGATGCTGATAACGCGATCGCCGGGCACGATGCCGCCTGCGGTGACCTCGACGCCGACGAGCCCGGCCCTGTGCGCCGCCGAGCCCGGCGTCACGCGCAATACGAATACGCCCTTACTGCCGGTCAGCGCCTGCAGACGCGCGTTGAGCTGCTCATCCACCTCGATGCCCAGCGCCGGACGGATGTACTTGCCGGTCTTTATGAGTTGCGGCACCACGCGCATGACGGTATCGACCGGCACCGCAAAGCCGATGCCGGCCGAGGCGCCAGACGGACTGTAGATGGCGGTATTGATGCCGATCAGCCGCCCAGCCGAATCGAGCAGCGGGCCACCGGAATTGCCGGGGTTGATAGCGGCGTCGGTCTGGATCAGGTGGTCAATGGCCGGGCCACTGGCGTCGCCGGAAAGGGTGCGGTCAAGCGCCGAGACGATGCCGGTGGTGAGTGTCCAATCCAGGCCGAAGGGGTTGCCGATGGCGAACACCTTTTGTCCCACCTTGAGGTCTGCGCTGGTGCCGACCGGAACGGCGGGCGGGCGCTGGAAACCGACGCCGATCTTGAGCACGGCGATGTCGTGCGCTGGGCTCGCCCCCACCAGCGCGGCCTGGTAGTCGCGGCCATCGGCGAGTTTGACCGTGGCTTCGGACGCGCCCTGGATAACGTGGAAGTTGGTGACGACGTGGCCGGCGTCGTCCCAGATGAAGCCCGAGCCGGTGCCACGCGGCACGGAGAAGACATTGCGCGTCCAGACGTCGCGCACCAGCTGCGCGGTGGTGATGTAGACCACCGAGGCGCGTGATTTTTCGAACAGTTCGATGGTGGCCTGTTCGTCAGCGGCCAGATCGCCACGCGGCGTGACGGTGCGCTCAGCGGCTTGGCGCGGGCTGAACCAGGCTTCGATGGCGGGCAGGAACTGCCAGAACAGCATGAGTGCTGCAACGCACGCAGTGATGACGAGCCAGCGCCGGATGAAGGGATCCGGTGCGGGGCGTGGGTACGGGTCAGGGTAGGCCATGAGAAGTCTCCTGTTGATAGGCAATCAGCGCCATAGCCCGCTCGGGCGCCAGCGCGGCGGGCGCGGCGTCACAGCGGATTCCGGCAAGAAATGGGGCGCGTGAAACGGCAAGGCTGTTACGGGTCCAGGCGCCAACGTCAGCAGGCGTGAGATACGATCTTGCGTTGCCGGATGGGTGCGCAACCAGGAAGGCTCGGGATTGCCCCATCCCGGCCGCAGCCAGGCACGCCAGGAGCGGCTGACCCGCTCGATTTTCGCCAGCGCGGACGCCAGCCCGTGCGGGTCGCCCGTCAGTTCCGCCGCGAGGCGGTCAGCATCGAACTCACGCACGCGAGACAGGCCGAGCTGTGCGAGTAGGGCCAGCTGGGGCGAGGCGATCAGCAGAAGCAGTCCAGGCCAATTGACCGCCACCGCGCCGGCCAGCAGTGCGGGCAAGCTGAACACAATAGCGATCTGTCCGACCATCGCTAGCAGGCTCGTGAGGCGACTGACGGAATCCGCCAGCCCCATGACACGCAGATCCTCATTAGCGATGTGCGCGACCTCGTGCGCGAGCACACCCGCCAGTTCGCGCGAACTCAGGTTGCGCAGCAGGCCATCGGTGAGGGCGATCGATGCATGCTGCTTGGAGCCGGTGGCGAAGGCGTTGACGACGGCACTGGGCACGTAGTGCGGCACCGGCGTGGCGGGCAAACCGGCACGGGCGGACAGCTCGCGCAACAGAGCCCAAATTTCCGGGGCTTCGTGCGGGTGCAGTGCCCGCGCGCGATACAGGCGCAGGGTCAGCGCCGACGCGGCTGCCGGCTCCAGCAGCAGCGTGCCTGCAACGGCAAACAGCGCGAGCCACAGGCCGCTTTCCCCGAACAGCAGGCTTCCTGCGGCGGCTGCGATCCCGACCAGGGCCAGGACCAACAGCCCGGTCTGCAGGCGGTTGAGCCAGCGGTGTTGCAACAACGCCGCGCGCGGGTCACTGGGATGATGACGGGTCATGCTCAGATGTCTCGGCGGCGCGGTCGTCGCGATCGCGCAGCAGCCAGTAAGTGGTACCAAGCGCCAGTGTGGCGCCTGCCAGCGCGGCGATTTTGGCGGGACTCGTGTCGGGGTCGAGGACCACGAACTTGCGTGCCAGCGCGATCAGGCCGATGAGGATCACGGTCTTGACCTGGATGATGCTGTCCCGACGCAGCGCCACGCGCACGATGGAATGCTTGAACTCCATCGCGATCAAGAGCGTCATGATCATGCCGAACACACTCTGGAATACCTTGTGATCCAGGGGATTGAAGGCATCGAGGACCAGCAGCGTGAAGACGATGGCGATGAGCTGGAACAGCGACACCACGATGATGACGGCAATTATCGCCGACAGAACGAGGGCGACGACCTGCTCGAAGCGCTCGTAAACCGTCATCAACCGCCACTGGGAGCGCATCTCGTCAAGGGTCGTGTGGCCAGATTCTTTATGCATAAGCGTTGCTCTCTCTTTCAATGAAACGTTAATGGAACGGGGAGTCCGAGAAGACGACTCGATTACACCTGGATTGCCGGGGCAATTGCGAAGCCACCCAGCGCATAACGTCCTGCACGTCCGTGGCGCCGCCGATGGGTGGATCAGCCTCTTGCACGTCAAACCTTTGTTCCATGCATGGCATCAATTCGGCTTCTGGTCTGGCGGCAGCAATCCCAGCAGATCCGCCTGCAAACGTTGCAACTTGTCGATGCCAGCCCTCAATGCCTCGACACGGCCGGCATTTTTCATTTCACTCAGGGTGTGCGCTAACTGCTGGATGCTCTGATGCAGGACATCGACCTGATCATCAGGATCCTTGCCGAAGAACGTAGGGCGGCCACTTTGATCCCGCCAGTATTGGAGTGTTTCGGATTGAGGGGGCACTTGGGCCTTGCCTGACAGATAGTCGATCATCTGGGAAATCCAGACCCGGTGGTCGGCGTATGTGAACGGCACGGGCAGCGCGGAGCGACTGTCAGGTTTGAATCCCTTCCAGGATAAGGGTACCTGCCAGGTGTGTAGCCATTGCTCGAATTCATGCGCTGGCATCGGATGCCCGATGGCATAGCCCTGACCCCACTCGCATCCCATACGCAGCAGCATTTCACCATGCTGAATGGATTCGACTCCCTCCGCGATGCAGTTCCTGCCAAACGAGCTTGCCAGTGCCAGTAGCGCATCGAGGATGGCGATATCGTCCGGCTCCTCGAGCATGCCGCGTATAAAACCTTGGTCGATCTTGAGCAGGTGCGCGGGCAGGCGCTTCAGATAGGTCAGCGATGAATAGCCGCTGCCGAAATCGTCGAGGGCAAAACGCAATCCCATCCTCTCGCACAGCGCCATCAACTGAGACACTTGAACGAAGTCCTCCACGGCGCTGGTTTCGAGGATTTCCAGTTCAAGGTCTTGCGGCTGGGCGCCGGGATGTCGTGACAACATACCCCGTAGATGCATGATGAAGTCCGGTTGCAGCAAGTGCCGCGCACCGATATTCACGCTGATCGGGACATGAAGGCCGGCCTTGCGCCAAACTTCGATCTGGGTCAGCGCAGCCTCGATGGTCCATTCCCCCACGTCAATCCCGAGCGGATGGTTCTCAATGATGGGTATGAAGGAGGCAGGAGATAACAAGCCACGCGTCGGATGTTGCCAGCGGATCAAGGCTTCGGCGCCCAGCACCTCACCGGTGCGCATGTTGACCTTAGGTTGGAAATAAAGCAGAAACTGCCCATTGGCAAGTGCATTCTTTATGCTGTCAAATCCTTCGTGACGGGTGCACAGAGTACAATCCTTCTCCGTATCGAAAACGTGATATCGATTCTTGCCGGCTTGCTTGGCACGATACATAGCCTGATCTGCCTGCCGCAGCAGTTGGTCGGCGTCGATATCTTCGCCTTGCGGGTAGTAGCTCACACCGATACTCGCGCTCACCTCGCACAGTGCGTCACCAATCGGTACGGGCTGTACAGCCACCTCGATCAGGCGATCGAGAATCGGTACGCTGACGGAAATATCCGGCAGGTCGACCAGAATAGCGACAAACTCATCACCACCAAGACGGGCCAAGGTATCGTCTTCGCGCAACACCTGCGCCATACGCCTGGACAGGACGGAAAGCAATTTGTCGCCGACTCCGTGGCCGTGCTGGTCGTTGACCTTCTTGAATTCATCCAGATCGATGAAGACAACCGCCAGGTGCATGCCACGCCGACGTGTCTGACGAATGGCCTGCTTAAGGCGGTCTCCAAGCAATAGTCGATTGGGCAAGCCGGTGAGCAGGTCGTAATGAGCAACGCGTTCAAGCTGTTGCTGGTTCTCCTTCAGCCCTGTGATGTCGGAAAACATGGCTGCGTAATGCTCGATATTGCCCCGCGTATCCGGGACTGCACTGATCGTCAGCAGCGCGGCAAACTGACTGCCGTTCTTGCGTCGGCACCAGAGCTCTCCGTGCCAATAGTCGTGCTCACGCAGAGCCTGCCAAACGGCCTGATAGAACTCATCGTCATAGCGATCGGACTCGAGCAGACGAGGTGTCTGACCCATTACTTCCTCCCGCGCATAACCAGTGATCACGGAAAACGCCCAATTGACGTTAACTATGTGGCCTTGAGCGTCGGTAACGAGGATGCCCTCTCCTGCGTGCTCAAAAACTTTAGCCGCAAGGCGAAGCTCTTCCGCGGATATTCTGCGTGAGGTGACATCATGGATATAGCCGTGCCAGAGGATGCTCCCATCAGGCATGGCTTCAGGCGACGCCTCGCCTTCGACCCAGATCACCCGACCGTCTGGAAACTGCACTCGGTACTCGTCATGCCAAAGCGCGAGTGACTGCCCCGACGCCCGTATGGTTTCATGCACACGGTCGCGGTCTTCAGGATGGAGCGCAGCGAACGCAGGCGTGGCATCTTCAACAACATCCTCCGGTGCAACCCCGTATATTTCCTGTATCCTCGCGCTGGCATAAGGGAAGTGCGAGCTGCCGTCCGGACGAAGACGGTATTGGTAAAGCATACCGGGAACGTGGCTGGCCAACTCTTCTCGCTGTCGGCGCATAGCGTTCAGCGCCTGCTCGACCCTCTTGAGATCGGTGATGTCCTCTACCGTCCCGTCTGCCGCTCTGGGTCGACCAGAGGCGTCGCCCTTGAATGTTGCCCGCAGGTGTATCCAGCGAACCTGCCCTCCGCTGACGATGCGACACCGCAGATCAAGGGACTTTCCGCACATGGCAGCATCCCATGCCCTATCGAAGAGGGGGCGGTCTTCAGGGTGAATGCACTGCAGGAATCGCTCGAAGGCTATTGGCGCACCAACATCCAGGCCGAGCACGCGGCAGGTTTCATCGGAGCAAGTGAGGAGTTGCGAGCCAAGATCGAGATGCCAACTGCCAGAATGGGCATTCTGGTTAATCTGGTCACAGTGTCGGGCTGAGGTTTGAGGCGTCTCGTTCAAAGGTGACGCTCCTTATGGGTGAAACAGAGGTTCCAAAGTTTCTGCAACTCGGAGCGCATTTCGTCAAAGATTGTGTGGTTAGGGTCTCTATGCATCGCGGCTACGCACTCTCTTCAAGGATCGAACAACTGATAAGCAGGGTGGTTCGCCAGGGCCGACGCATGATCATTCTTTGCGCTAGTTGATCAAGTATCGATCAGTTGAGCGGCGCCAAGTACGATTTTAATTGTACCTTGCGTTGCCAAGCTGTAAATAGTCGAGATCTTAACTAAGGAAAGTGCGAACAAGTATCCCACGAACAAAAAATGAAAATTTTAGTCATTTAATATCAATGGGTTACCAGTAAATGCTCTCGTGCCATATGACTTATTCGCACCTTCCCAAGCTGAGTTGGCCGCCGAAGGATTTTACGCTGGGCGGGACCGGATTGGGCGATTGCGCCGTGAAATGGGGTTGTCTTGCAAACAAAAGCGCAAATTCAAGGCGACAACCCATTCTGCTCATTCCCTGCCCGTGGCGGAGAATCTCCTTGGTCAGGTCTTTGCGCCGACGAAGCCCAACGAAGTCTGGACCGGTGATATCACCTATATTGCCACCGACGAAGGCTGGCTTTATCTGGCTGGTCTCAAGGATGTGTTTACCTGTGAGATAGTGGGTTATGCGATGGGAGAGCGAATGACCACCGGGTTGGTCAGTCAGGCGCTGTTTCGGGCTGTGCAGCAGAAGAGGCCACCCGTTGGGCTTATTCATCACACAGACCGGGGCAGTCAGTACTGTGCCAAGGCTTACCGGGCTCTCCAGGTACAATTTGGCATGCAGACCTCCATGTCACGCAAGGGGAACTGCTTCGACAATGCCCCGATAGAAAGCTTCTGGGGGTCTCTTAAAAATGAACTGGTTCACCACCATAGATTCGAGACGAGAGCGGAGGCCAAGGCAGCGATTCAGGAATACATAGAGATTTTTTACAACCGCCAGCGTCGGCATTCACGACTTGGCAATGTCAGCCCGGCGGAGTTTAACAAGAGGTATTGGAGAACTGCTCAGGCTGCTTGATCCGGGACTGTCCGATCTTGTCAGGACACCTCAGTCAGCTGCCAACTGAAGAGTGGTACGCGAGCTTGGGTGACAACACCCTGGCAGATGCGATCCTGGACCGGCTGATGCACAACGCTCACCGGCTGCCACTGAAGGGAGAATCGATGAGGAAGAGGAGAAGTGAGTTGACCCAATCTGAACAGTCGAGTTAAAACGAGATGACGTGAGCGCGTTAAGGATCAGGGTGTTCACGTTGGCCGGAATGGCTGTTCAACTTCGCCGGAATACGCACAAGGAGGGTAACTTGTTATTCAATGATCAAAAAACCGAACCAGCGCACATTTTGATCATTGATGATCAACCCAGTAATGTGCTGATTCTGCGAGAAGCGGTTCGCGATCTGGGCGAAATCCATTTCGCCACCAGCGGGGAAGCGGCGCTGCGAGCGGCGCAACGCAAGCCGCCGGACATCATCCTGCTGGACATCGAGATGCCGGAGATGGATGGCTATGCCGTATGCCAGGCCATTAAAGCGGACCCCCGGTTGAGGGACGTCCCGGTCATTTTTGTCACTTCTCATACGCAAGACGCCAACGAACTGCATGCGCTCAGTCTCGGCGGGGTGGATTTCCTGCAAAAGCCGCTCAATGTGCCGATTGCGCGTTCGCGCATCCAGACTCACCTGGCGCTGCGCTTGCGTTCCAAACAGCTGGCCTGCGCGCAACAGGACCTGCAGGATCTGGTGCAGAATCTGCCTGCCTTTGTCGCCTATTGGGATGAGTCGTACCGCAATATCCTGTGCAACGATGTGGACGGGCAGTGGTTTGGCATTCCGGCCGAGCGCATGCGTGGCATGCGGCTGCAGGAGGTGCTCGGCAATCATGTCTATGCCGAGATCGAAGCGCACCTTGCCGGCCTGGCCGACGGGCGTGCGGTGTCGTTTGATCTGGAATACATGCGTCAGGATGGCGACATGCTGTTTGGCCAGGTGTCGCTGGTGTGTCGAGACCAGTCCGGTCTGCAAGCCGGCCTGCTGATGCTGGTGACGGATGTGACAGACCGGAAATTGGCCGAGACCTCTCTGCACAACGAGAAGGAGCGGCTGCGCATTACCCTGAATTCGATCGGCGATGCCGTGATCGCTACCGATGCCGAAGGTCGGGTCAACTTCCTGAACCCCATCGCGGAGGCGATGACCGGCTGGTATGGCAGGAGGGCAATCGGCGTGCCGATCGAGCAGGTGATGCCGCTACGCGACAGCTTCGATGGGCACGTGCTGCAAAACCCGATCTATCTCGCGCTCAAGGAGCAGCGCATCGTCGGCATGGCGCTCAACAGCCAGATCGCCTGCCGCGATGGTCGCGTGCTGGAGGTGGAAGACTCTGCCGCCCCGATCTGGGACCAGGCCGGCAAGCTGACCGGTGCCATCATCGTTTTTCATGATGTCAGCGAAGCGCGGGCAATGGCGCTCAAGATGACGCATCTTGCCCACCATGATCCGCTGACCAATCTGCCGAACCGCATGCTGCTGCAGGACCGTACCTCGCAGGCACTGCAACAGGCTGGCCGCAATGGTGGCCAGGTTGCCTTGTTCATACTGGATCTCGACCATTTCAAGACCATCAACGACTCGGTCGGCCATTCCATCGGCGATCAGCTGCTGTTGCAGCTTGCCAAGCGGCTGCAGCAGTTTGTGCGCAATGGTGACACCATCAGCCGTCAGGGCGGCGACGAGTTCATTATCCTGATCCCGGAAATCGGGCATGTGGACGAAGTCTCCCAGCTAGGCGAGCGCCTGCTGGAAGCCTGTGCCGAACCCTTCCTGCTCGATGGCGTCCGCTATGACTTGTCGATGAGCATCGGCATTAGCCTGTACCCGGACGACGCCGACGACCAGGAGGCACTGTACCGCCATGCCGATGCCGCCATGTATCAGGCCAAGCAGGAGGGACGTGGACGCTTCCGCTTTTTCTCGCAGGAAATCGAGCATACCCTTTATGCACGCCACATGCTGGAGCGCCAAATGCGTGTCGCGGTGGCCGAGGGCGACTTCGAGGTGCACTACCAGCCCAAGATCGATCTGGCTTCACAGCAGGTGGTCGGTGCCGAGGCGTTGGTACGCTGGCGCCGGCAGGATGGCTCGCTGATTTCTCCCGCCCAGTTCATTCCGCTCGCGGAAGAAACCGGGCTGATCGTACCGCTCGGGCGCTCCGTGCTGCTGAAAGCCTGTCAGGAAGGGCGGCGCTGGCATGAGCAGGGTTACTTGATCCATATCGCGGTCAATGTCTCCGCCGTGCAGCTGGCGCAGAGCAACTTTACTGCCATGGTCAGCGAGATCATCGAGCAAACCGGCATCATGCCGGGCTACCTGGAACTGGAGATCACGGAAGGGGTGCTGGCTAAGGATGTCAAAAATACCTTTGCCATCATCAATGAGCTGCACAAAATCGGAGTGACGATCTCCATCGACGACTTCGGCACCGGTTACTCCAGTCTTTCCTATCTGAAGCAGTTCCCCATCGATGTACTCAAGATCGACCAGAGCTTTACCCGCGAAATCCTGACGGAAAAGAGCAGCGCCGCAATTGTGGCCGCCATCATCAACATGGCGCATGGCCTGGATTTGCGCCTGGTGGCCGAGGGCGTGGAGACGCAGGCACAGGCGGAGCTGTTGCAGCAGATGGGCTGCACGGTGATGCAGGGCTACCTGTACAGCCGCCCGCTGATGCCGGAGCGGCTGACCGAGTATCTCCAACACTGGCGGTCAAAGTAACCGTCCGCAAAGGCTGGCGATGCGCCACATGGCGGCCTGTTGCCGCTTGGAGCAGTAGCCGTATGCGCCGGTAAGGGGGTAGCGCGGTGCACATGAACAGACTAGCCAGGGGAAAGCAAGTCATGGCATTACAACAACAAAAACTGCGGATCCATGCCGGACGGCGTGGCATCCTGGTGTTCCTGAGCGGGCTGCTCCTGACCGCGGGGCTGACCCTGCAACTGGATCGTAAGCAGGAGCAGGATCGGCAAGAGGCCTACCAGAACTTCACCACGCAATTTGCCGATACGGTCGAGGAGCGGATTACCCATTACCAGTACGGCTTGCGCGGCGCGCGGGGCGCCATTCTGGTGGCCGGGGAGCAGGGCATCTCGCGTGCGGGTTTCCGTCGTTACAGTGCCAGCCGCGATATGAAAGTGGAGTTTCCGGGGGCGCGCGGCTTCGGCTTCATCCGTCGTGTGCCGCTGGCCGATGAGGCGGCGTTTGTCGCCAGGGCGAGACAAGATGACGCCCCCGGCTTTGCCATCCGCCAGCTGCAGCCACATGCCGGCGAGCGCTATGTCGTCCAGTACGTTGAACCGCAGGCTGGCAATCAGCAGGCGATTGGACTTGATATTGCCTCCGAGGCGAACCGCAAGGCCGCCGCCGACGCTGCCATGCGGAGCGGGCAGGTGCAGCTCACGGCACCGATTGCCCTGGCCCAGGCCATGAAAGCACCCAGCAAATCCTTCCTGATGCTGATGCCGATCTACCGGGATGGCATGGCACGGGATAGCGAGGCGCAGCGAGTGGCGGCCACCCTGGGCTGGAGCTATGCGCCCATTCTGATGGACGAGGTGATGGGGGCGATTCGTATTAATCCGGAGCTGACTCAGTTCACCTTGAGTGATGTCAGCGACCCCCGGAAACCGGTTGTGTTCTACGCCTCCCGAGCCGCTGCTGGTGCTGTGATCGGTAGCCGCAGCGTGACCAAAACCATTCTAGGCAGGACGTGGCAGATCGAAGTCCGCTTTCAGCCCGCATTTCTTGCCGGCTTGCACCAGAATAACCTCTATGCCGTAGGCCTGCTCGGTGTGCTGGCAAGTCTTGGCTTTACCATCATGGTTTTCCTGTGGAGCAGCAGCCGCCTGCGCCAGCAGCAGCTGATCGATGCTAAGGCGCGGATGGCGGCCATCGTGGAAAGCGCCATCGACGGCATCATCGGCAAAACCCTGCAAGGCGTGGTGATCAGCTGGAATCGTGGTGCGGAAGAGATCTTTGGTTACCGCGCGGACGAGGCGCTGGGCAAGACCATGGCGCAGCTGGTGGTGCCGGATGATCTGGCTTACGAGGAAGAGGACATTCTGGCGCGTATATGCCGTGGCGAAAGGCTGGATCACTTCACGACCCGGCGCCGCCAAAAGAATGGCCAGCTGATCGATGTTTCGGTATCGGTATCCCCCATTATTGATGACAGTGGCCGTATCGTCGGCGCCTCCAAGACCGTACGTGACATCAGCAAGCAAGTGGCCATCGAGAGGCAGATGAAGGAGCTGAACGCGCACCTGGAGGAAATGGTCGCTACCCGGACGGCCGAGCTGGATCGCGCGCGGCGTGTGTTGCGCACCGTGCTCGATGCGGTGCCGTCGATGATCGGCTACTGGGACAAGCAACTGGTCAACCGCGTGGCCAACCATGCCTACCACACATGGTTCGGTGTCGACCCGGACACTCTGCCGGGCATGAGCATGGTCGACTTGCTGGGCAAAGACCTGTTTGCCGCCAATCGTCCTCATATCGATGCGGTGTTGCGCGGCGACGAGCAGACCTTCGAACGCGCCATTCTTGGCCCGGACGGCAAAGAACGGCACTCGCTGGCGCACTACATCCCGGACTGGATTGATGGCGAGGTACAGGGCTTTTATGTGATGATGCATGATGTCACCGAGCTGGTCGAAGGGCGACAGCAGTTGGCCGCAGCGCTGCGCGAAAACCAGGTGTTGCTGCAAACCATCAACGAGCAATTGCTGTACTCGGTTTCCGACCCGAACGGGGTGATCATCGAGGCCAACGACCAGTTCTGCCTGGTGCTCGGCTATACCCGCGAAGAGATCATCGGGCGGGATCACCACCTGTTCAGTTCCGGCCTCCATCCGGCTGCCTTCTGGCAGAACATGTGGGACACCGTCCTTGCCAACAAGGCCTGGCATGGCGAGATCTGCAACAAGGGCAAGGACGGCAGCCTGCTGTGGTTCGATACCGTGATTGCGCCTTGTCTCGATAGTGAGGGCCAGCTGGAGCGCTTTGTCGCCTTGCGTATCGATGTCACCGAACGCCGCGCGGCGGACGAGGAACGGAAGCGTCTGAACGTGCTGCTGGGCAACGTGCTGCGTTCGGCCTCCGAGGTGTCCATCATCGCCACCGATCAGGATGGCCGCATCACCATTTTCAACAGCGGCGCCCAGAGCATGCTCGGCTATCAAGAGGACGAAATGGTGGGGCGTTGTACCCTGGCCATGATTCACCTGCCCGATGAGGTCAACGCGCGCGGCGAGGAGCTGAGCCGGCAGTATGGCCAGGCCATCGAAGGCTTCCGTGTCTTTGTGCATGTGCCGGAGTTTGTCGCGCCCGAAACGCGCGAATGGACCTATGTCTGCAAGGATGGCTCCTGGCGCCGGGTGACACTGGCTGTCACCGCGATGCGTGACGAGCAGGGGGTACTCACCGGCTACCTGGGCATCGCGACGGACATCACCATACGCAAGCAGTTCGAGAACAGCCTGGAGCTGGCAAGACAGCAGGCGGAACAGGCGAACGTGGCAAAAAGCCAGTTCCTGGCCAATATGAGCCACGAGATCCGCACGCCGATGAATGCCGTGCTCGGGATGTTGCAGCTGGTTCGGCAGACACCGCTGGATACGCGACAGCAGGATTACGTGGTCAAGGCACAGTCGGCAGCCAAATCACTGCTGGCACTGCTGAACGATATCCTGGATTTCTCCAAGATTGATGCCGGCAAACTTGAGCTGGATATCCATGCCTTTAGCCTGGAAGACATGCTGCGCGAACTGGCCGTGGTGTTGTCCGGCAATCAGCATCACAAGACCGTGGAGCTGATGTTCGAAGTCGATCCGTCGCTGCCACTGGAGGTCAGAGGCGACAAGCTGCGCATCCTGCAGATCCTGATCAATCTTGGTGGCAACGCCCTCAAGTTCACCGAGGCCGGGCAGGTCGTCATTCACCTGTCCGCGCTGCGTCAGGACGCGGCGAGCGTGACGTTGCAGGTGTCGGTCACCGACACCGGCATCGGCATTACCCCGGAACAGTTGAGCCGCATCTTCAATGGTTTTACTCAGGCCGAGTCCTCCACCACCCGCCGCTTCGGCGGCTCCGGGCTGGGGCTGGTCATCTGCCAGCGTCTGGTGGCTCTGATGGGGAGCGAATTGCGGGTCGACAGCGAACCGGGCCGTGGCAGCTGCTTCTCGTTCGAGCTATGCCTTGAGGTGGAAAACAAGGCTCTGTCCATCAGCGTCGTCGCACCGGACATCAGTCATTGCCATGTGCTGGTGGTTGATGACTGTGAGAATTCGAGGGAAATCCTGGTCAAGACCATCGAAATGCGTGGCTGGAGTTGCGATGCGGTGGAGAGTGGCGCGAAGGCCCTGGTAAAGATCATCAGCGCACTGAAAGCGGGTCGACCTTACGATGTGGTCTTGGTGGACTGGCGCATGCCGGAAATGGACTGGGTTGCTACCGCGAAGCTGATCAAGCAGCAGTTTTCGGATGTCGCCTGCCCGGTCGTCATCATGTTGTCCGCGTACGGGCGTGAGCTGCTGGGCAAGATTTCAGAGCAGGACCGAGTTATTTTCCGCGATATCCTGACCAAACCGATTACCCCGCAACAACTGATCGCCTCCATCGCGCGGGCGCGCCAGCCGGCTCAGCGCGACTCCTTGCCGCCGGTATTCGAGTTACCACAGCGGCTGGCGGGGGTGCGTCTCCTGCTGGTCGAGGACTATGCGCTGAACCGGCAGGTGGCCGGCGAGTTGCTGACCCATGAGGGCGCATCGGTGGTGATGGCCGAGGATGGCCTGCAGGGGGTTCGGATTGCCACGCAGCAACCGGATGCTTTTGACATTATCATCATGGACATGCAGATGCCCGTCATGGATGGCCTGCAGGCGACGCGCGAGATTCGTGCCGTACCGGTGCTGGCAGCGCTGCCGATCCTGGCGATGACGGCCAATGCCTCGCATGCCGACCGGGAGGCATGTCTGCAGGCCGGGATGAACGATCATGTCGGCAAGCCGATCGATATCGACGAGGTGGTCGAGCTCATACTGAAGCTGGTACAGGGGAAAGCCGTACCTGCCGCCGGAACCGAACGGCAGCCGGCCGCGGCGCAGGAAACGGCTACTGCGGCGGAGGTCGACCCGCTCGACCGGCTGATGCGCCGTTTTGGTCAAAATCTGAACTTGTATCGCCAGACACTGGCCAGTTTCTCGATCGAGGCTTGCAATCAGCTGGACATGCTGGCTCGGCAGCGCGAGGCGGCGGATGTGCCGCGCATGGCTGCAACCTTCCACGCCCTGAAAGGCGTGGCTGCGACGGTCGGGGCCACGGCGCTGGCGGCACAGGCTGGGGAGTGGGAGCGCCAGAGCCGCACGGAGGAAGCGGCAGAGTTCTGCACCCGTTTCGACACCGAGCAGCTTGCCGCCTTGCGCGAGCTTGCGACACGCAGCGAACAACTGCTGATGCAGGCGCTACCCGAGCCGCAGCCGGAAGCTACGGTCATTCCTGATATCGCCGCGACACTGTCGCGCCCGGAGTGGCTTGAGCGGCTGCGCGCGCTGCTGCCACCATTGGAGAGCGGTAATCTGGAGGCGCTGGATCTGTTGGCGGCGCTGCCGGCATCGCCCCCCGAAGAGCGTGAAACCATGCAGGAGGTGGCTGCACTGGTGCAGAGTCTGCAATTCCCCGGTGCCGTCACCATCATTCGCCGGATTCTGGAGCGGGAGACATAATATGGATCGATTGCTAAATAGCTGTTCCGAATAGTAGATCACCGGAGGAAGGGAACTCAGTCCAGTTTGTGCGATCTGATTAGTCGCTAAACAAAACAAGCCACACCC
>NZ_JBFOCN010000100.1:0-1657 GCF_040907815.1 Aeromonas sp. s6 | reverse complement strand
TGGTTCAGGGTGAAGACGTAGTGACCGTTCTGATCCAGCGTCAACGTGAAGACGTTCTGGCCGTTGACGGTGCCGCTGATGCTGTTGCCGCTGACACTGATGACCACGGGCTGGCCGCCGCTGGTGAGCCCCTGCAGGCCGGGCTGGCTGGCATCGAATGCGATGTTGACCAGAGGGTCGGCCCCGGCGGTGATGGCCAGATCCCCGGTGAGGGTCTGGGCCGTGCTCCAGTCGCTGTCCTCCACCAGGGTGAGGGAGACGGGGTCGACCTGGGGCAGCACGCCGTCGGTGATATGAATATTGAGGGTGCCAAGGTTGCTCTTGTCCCCGTCAAAATCGGTGCCTTGCACCTGCAACCCCAGGTTGACGCTGTTGGTGCTGACCGGTTGATCCAGCACGCCGTCGAGCACCACCTGGTACTTCCCATCCAGCCCCAGGGTCACGGTCAGAATGGTCTTGCCACCCGCATCCAGCAGGGTGATGACGTTGCCGTTGACCTGATAGTGGGTCGGCTGGCCGCCGCTGGTGAGGGCGTTGAGGCCAGGCTGGTTCGCCTCGAAGTTGAGCGACACCAGGCGATCGCTGCCCACGCTCACCGGCAGCTGGCCATCCAGGGTCTGGCCAGAGGCCCCTTCCTGCAAAGTGACCCCGCTGTCGATGCCAAGATGAGGATCGGCGGCATCGGTGATCACCGCCGTGGCGCTGCCGGTGATCACGCTGCCATCGCTGTCGGTCACCTTCACCGGCAGGCTCAGGTTGAGCTTGTCATCCGCCCCGTGATCCAGGTTGGTGTGTACCGTCACCTGGTAATCGAGGGTTGCCTGGGTGTGGGCTTCGATGCGCCCTGGCACGCTCGGCAGGGTCACCGTCAGCACCAGGGTGCCGCTCGCGGTCAGAGCCTGGAAGCCGTGGCCGTTGCTGCCCGCCACCTCTTGCCAGGTGAGGGTCTCGCCATTGTGGGTGATGGCCTTGCCACTCCCATCCACGACTTGGCCCGAGAGGGTCAGCCGCACGTCCACCACGGGATCGGAGTCCGCCGTGATGCTCAGGGTGCCGGTGGCATGCTGATCATCGCCGGTCTGGTTGTTGGCGGCACCATCGAAGCGCCCTTCACTCACCGTCACGCCGGTCAGGGTGAGGGTCGGGTTGGCCCCTTCCGAAATGCGGATGTTGAGGGTGCCCGTGGTGCTGTCGTTGTTGCCGCTGCCCTTGTCGCTGTCGACGATGTTGAGCTTGAACGGCAGGTCGGTCGCAGTGCCACCGCTCTGGTGAACCCCCTGATAGAGGGTCACCTTGTAGTCAAAGCCGTTGCTGGCGGCGTTGTCCAGCTTGCCCACCAGTTCGACCTGAAGCACCTCGACGCGCTGGCCATTGACTTCCACATAACCTTTCAGCACCTGGTTGCCCGGGATGCTGGCATCGCCGTCGACCAGCTCGTATTTGACGCTCTGGCCCAGGGCGGTCAGGGCCGGCTGCTCGCTGATGTCGGCAAACGACACCTCGCTCACCCGATCCGAGCCCGCATTGACCTGGAAGTGGCCGGTGCCGGTCAGAGTATTGCTGCCGTCGAGCCCACGCTCATCCAGGCTCACCCCGCTGCCCGCCACGAAGTGCGGCGCATGGCCATCCTTGATGGTGAGCGGCAAGTCGGTGGAGA
>NZ_JBFOCN010000010.1:0-10325 GCF_040907815.1 Aeromonas sp. s6 | reverse complement strand
GAGCGGCTACATCGTACCCTGCTGGATGAACACTTCCGTATCAAGGGGAGGACAACCTGGTATGAGTCGGTAGAGCAGATGCAGACAGACCTGGATAGCTACCTGGAGCACTACAACACCCAGCGGCCACATCAGGGCAGGATGATGGAAGGACAGACTCCCTACAGCATGTTCAAAAAGGGTCTGAAATTGATACCGAAGGAAGTGCGCACTAAAGTAGCGTAAACAAGACACCGGTTTGAGGCCGGTGTCAGGTGATAACTAGATCTGTACACTTTTTTGAAACATAGTTATCTCCTTTGTCGGACTGGGCCCTCCTTGGCGAGGGCCTCCTCTTATCGGCGCTTTCCCCGAATGCTGAACCGCTCTCCCCGGATTCGCCCATGAGTCGGCGGCAGATAAGGGGTATGATCCGCCCCCTGGCGCCATGCCATTGACGGAGGAGAGCCATGCTCGAAAATCAGATGATGTTGTTGGCGGTGTTTGAGCGGGCGGCGCTGATGCTGATGACGCTCTTTCTTCTCACCCGCACCCAGCCGTTTCAGCGGCTGTTCCAGAAGCGGGATCACACCCCGGCCGAGCTGGTGCTGGTGGCGGCCATCTTCTGTCTGTTCGCGGTGTTCAGCACCTACACCGGCATTCCGGTGGAGGGGGCCCTCATCAATGTGCGGATCATCGCCATCATCTCGGGCGGCATCCTGTTCGGCCCCTGGGTCGGCATTCCGGCCGGGGTCATCTCGGGTCTGCACCGCTATCTCATCGACATGGATGGCCACACCTCCATTCCCTGTCTCATCGCCAGCATCATCGCCGGCCTGCTGGCCACCTGGCTGCACCTGCGCTGTCGCAAGTCGCGGCTCTGGCTCTATGGCATCCTGGCGGGGATGGCCTGCGAGGGGCTGACCATGCTGCTTATCTGGCAACTGACCGAGCCCCATGCGGTAGGTGTGGAGATAGTCAGTCATATTGCCTACCCGATGATCGCCGGTGCGCTCTGTATCGGGCTCATCATCAAGCTGGTGCAGGATCTGGATGACGAGAAGGAGCTGATTGCCGCCAAGCAGGCCAAGCTGGCGCTCGACATCGCCAACAAGACGTTGCCGTTTTTCCAGAACATCGATCGCCACTCCCTGAGCCAGGTGTGCGGCATCATTCGCAGCGAGATCAGCGCCGATGCGGTGGCCATCACCGATACCCGCGACGTGCTGGCCTATGTGGGGGTGGGCAAGGATTACTACGAGCTGGACGAGCACCACGCCATCAGCGACATGACCCACAGAGCGGTGCTGCTGGACCAGATCATCATCAACAACGATCTGCGCCAGTATCACCTCTCCGATTTTCACTCGGTCATCATTATTCCGCTGCGGGAAAACGGCGCCGTCAGCGGCACCCTCAAGATCTATTATCGCCGCACCCACAGCATCACCAGCTCCCTCAAGGAGATGGCGGTGGGTCTCTCCCAGCTCATCTCCACCCAGATGGAGGTGTCGCGCATCGAGCAGCTCAAGGAGATGACCCGCAAGGCGGAGTTCACCGCGCTGCAGAGCAAGATCAACCCCCACTTCCTGTTCAACGCCCTCAATGCCATCTCGTCGCTGATCCGCATCCGTCCCCAGCAGGCACGCCAGCTCATTGCCAATCTGGCGGATTACCTGCGCTACAACCTCAACAAGGGGGACACCCTCATCGACATCCAGGAGGAGCTGCAGCAGGTGCGCGACTACGTGGCCATCGAGCAGGCCCGCTTCGGCGACAAGCTGGAGGTGGTGTTCGAGGTGGACGACGTGCATATCCAGGTGCCGAGCCTGCTGTTGCAGCCGTTGGTGGAAAACGCCATCCTGCACGGCATCCAGCCCCGCAGTGCGCCGGGTCGGGTCACCATCGAGGTGAAGCAGCTGGCGGGCGGCATCCGGGTCGCGGTGCGCGACACCGGCTACGGCATCAGCCAGGCGGTGATCGACGGGGTCGCCGCCGGTCGGGTGGAGAGCCGCAGCATCGGTCTGATGAACGTGCATCAGCGGGTCAAGCTGCTCTATGGCGACGGCCTGCACCTCAAGCGGCTGGAGCCGGGGACCGAAGTCTGTTTCTATCTGCCTGATCAGGAGGCAATGCCATGCTGAAAGCCATCATAGTGGAAGACGAATGTTTGATACGGGAGGAGCTGGCCTCTCCTGTGCTCCTTATGGGGGCAATGTCATGCTGAAAGCGATCATTGTGGAAGATGAGTATCTGGCCCGCGAGGAGCTGGCCTTTCTGGTGGGGCAGCACAGCAACATCGAGATAGTGGCGAGCTTCGAAGACGGGCTGGAGGCGTTCAAGTATCTGCAGGATCACGAGGTGGATGTGGTGTTTCTGGATATCCAGATCCCCGCCATCGACGGCCTGCTGCTGGCCAAGAACCTGCACAAGTCCAGCCATCCGCCCCATATCGTCTTCGTCACCGCCTACAAGGAGTTTGCGGTGGAGGCGTTCGAGCTGGAGGCATTCGACTACATCCTCAAGCCCTACAACGAGCCGCGCCTCATCAATCTGCTGCAAAAGCTCGAACTGGCGGGCAAGTCCCAGCCCCAGGGGGCGGAGTCCGGGACACCACAGAACCGCACCGTCAATCTGGTGAAGGGGGAGCGCATCATCGTCACCCCCTGCGAGCAGATCTACTACGCGGAAGCGGACGAGAAGCTGACCCATGTCTACACCCGTACCGATCGCTACGTGATGACCATGACCCTCAGCGAGTTTGTCAGCCGGTTGCCGGCCGAGGGGTTCTTCCGCTGCCACCGTTCCTACTGCGTCAACATCAACAAGATCCGCGAGATAGTGCCCTGGTTCAACAGCACCTATCTCATCCGGCTCCATGACCTGCCATTCGAGGTGCCGGTCAGTCGCAGCAACATCAAGGCATTCCGTCAGCTGATGCGGCTCTGATTGTCATTCATTCCCGCCGATCTGCATTTCATGCCGTAATCGGTCGGCGGGAGCGGCGTCTTGCCTATAGTGGCCCCAGTTTCCTTAAGGCCATTCCTCGAGACGCATCATGACCAGAGAGCTGAATCGCACCCGTTACCTCACCCTGTTGGGGACCATCATCACCCAGTTCGCGCTGGGATCCGTTTACACCTGGAGCCTGTTCAACGCCCAGCTCTCTGACAAGCTGGACGAGCCGGTGAGCCAGGTCGCCTTCGCCTTCGGCCTGCTTAGCCTCTCCCTGGCGGTGGCCTCCTCCCTGGCAGGCAAGCTGCAGGAGCGGTTCGGGGTGCGCAACGTCACCCTGGGCGCCGGCGTGCTGCTCGGCATCGGCTTCTTCCTCACCGCTCATGCCAGCAACCTGGCGATGCTCTACCTCTGCGCCGGCATCCTGGTCGGTTTTGCCGATGGTACCGGTTACCTGATGACCCTCTCCAACTGCGTGAAGTGGTTCCCGGAGCGCAAGGGGCTCATCTCCGCCTGCTCCATCGGTGCCTACGGTCTCGGCAGCCTGGGCTTCAAGTACATCAACCTGCTGCTGCTCTCCAGCAACGGCCTTGAGACCACCTTCCAGCTGTGGGGGCTGATCGCCATGTCCATGGTGCTGGTGGGTGGCATGCTGATGAAGGATGCACCCAAGCAGGCCGCCGCCGTGCAGCAGAGCGAGAGCCGCGACTTCACCCTGGCCGAGGCGATGCGCAAGCCCCAATACTGGATGCTGGCGCTGATGTTCCTCACCGCCTGCATGAGCGGTCTCTACGTCATCGGCGTGGCCAAGGACATCGGCGAGAAGATGGTGGGCCTGCCGGCCGTGGTCGCCGCCAACGCCGTCGCCATCATCGCCATGGCCAACCTGGGCGGCCGGCTGGTGCTGGGCATCCTCTCCGACAAGATGTCCCGTATCCGGGTCATCACCATCGCCCAGTTGATTACCCTGGCGGGCATGGCGCTGCTGCTGTTCGTGCCGCTCAATGCCAACTTGTTCTTCGTGGCAGTGGCCTGTGTAGCCTTCAGCTTCGGCGGCACCATCACCGTCTACCCCTCGCTGGTTAGTGACTTCTTCGGCCTCAACAATCTGACCAAGAACTACGGCGTCATCTACCTGGGCTTTGGTCTGGGCAGCATCATCGGCTCCATCGTGGCCTCCCTGTTCGGCGGCTTCATGGCGACCTTCAACCTCATTCTGGTGTTGCTGGTGGTGGCCCTGGTGCTCTCCCTCACCATCCGCCTGCCGGCTCCCGTTGCGGCTGTCGACAGGGCCTGACCCCTCTCGCTTCTCAAATCATAAAAAAAGACCCGGGCCTTGGCCCGGGTCTTTGCATGTCAAGGGGTGGACTCAGCGCGGGGGCAGACCCAGCAGGGCGCGCAGCTGGTGCGCGGTGGCCTCGACCGCTGGCCAGCCGCGGCCAGTGACGGTGACGTGGCCCATCTTGCGGCCGGGGCGGGCTTCGCCCTTGCCATAGAGGTGAAGGTGCACCCCGGGCAGGGCCAGGGCGCCGGCCCAGTCCGGCATGCCGTCTTGCCACAGATCCCCGAGCAGGTTGAGCAGGATGGCGGGCTGAACCTCAGCCTGTGCCGGCAACGGCAGATCGCACAGGGCGCGCACCTGCAACTCGAACTGGCTGCAACCGGCGTTGTCGATGCTGGGGTGACCCGAATTGTGGGGCCGGGGGGCCATCTCGTTGACCAGCAGTTCACCGCCGACCAGGAAGAACTCCACCGTCAGCACACCCACATAGTCGAGGGCGGCGATGATGTGCTCGGCGATGCGCTGGGCCTCGCGCTCCAGGGCGGGCACATTGGCCGGGGAGCGGGTCTGATCCAGGATGCCGCCGCTGTGCCAGTTCTGCACCAGGGGCAGGGCACTGATGGCACCGCTCGGACTGCGGGCCAGGGTGAGGGCAAACTCCCCCTCCAGTGGCAGGCGTTTTTCCAGCACGCAAGGGACACCGCTGGCGGCCAGGGCCGCCGGCAATTCGCCCGCATTGTGGATAGTCCACTGCCCCTTGCCATCGTAGCCCTCGCGGGCGGTCTTGAGGATGGCGGGGAAGAGGTCGCTGGGCAGGGCGGGCAGCGGCTCGCCGGGCAGCAGGGTCAGGTTCGGGGCGACCGGTACGCCGGCGCGGGTTAGGAAGGCTTTCTCTTCCCGGCGATCCTGACAGACACGTACTGCGCTCGCGGCCGGGCGCACCGGCTTGTACTGCTCCAGCAGGGCCAGGGAGGCGGCGGGCACGTTTTCGAACTCGCAGGTGATAGCGTCGCAGCGGCTGGCCAGATCGCGCAGGGCACCGGCATCGTCATAGGCGGCAACGATCTGCTCGTCGGCGGCTGCACCGGCGATGCTGATGGGGTCCGGGTCCAGCACGATCACCTTGTAGCCGAGACGGTGGGCAGACATCACGAAGTAGCGGCCGAGCTGGCCGCCACCGAGCATACCCAAAGTGGCGGGGGGCAGTATCATGCCGGCTCCTCCAGGATGAGCGCCAGCACCCGGTCGCGCTCCTTGGCGCGGAAGCCATCGAGCTGCTGGTGATAACGGGGAGCGTCGCCATCCTGGGCGACAGAGAGCAGGGACACGGCGAACAGACCGGCATTGGCGGCACCCGCCTCGCCGATGGCGAAGGTGGCGACCGGCACGCCCTTGGGCATCTGCACGATGGAGAGCAAGGAATCCATCCCCTTGAGCTGGCGGGTGGGGATGGGCACGCCCAGCACCGGGATCGTGGTCTTGGCGGCCAGCATGCCCGGCAGGTGGGCTGCGCCGCCGGCGCCGGCGATGATGGCGCGCAGACCGCGATCGCGCGCACTGGCGGCATATTCAAACAGGAGATCCGGGGTGCGATGGGCGGATACGACGCGCGCTTCATAGGGCACGCCGTGCTCCTTGAGGATGCGGGCGGCGGCCTGCATCACGGGCCAGTCAGAGTCGGAGCCCATTACCAGGCCGATCATAGGGGGGGTCGTCATTACGGCTTCCTCGGATGTCAAACGTTTGCCGCATGTTACCAAAAAGCCGTGGGATCTGGCTCAACATTTCTTGTGTTTGACCCTCTCGAATGACGGTCAACGAGCCTCAAGGTACGAGAGGGGGCGAGGATCTGCGCCACTTGGCACCGGCTTTGGGTAAAAACGACATTAGAAATCCAGATGGCTATACATCCAAGGCGGCTCTGCCTATAATCCCCCCGCTTTGGCGCATCATGCTTAAAAGGGAATCCGGTGAGAATCCGGAGCTGGCGCGCAGCGGTAAGGGGGAACGAAGCGACATCAGGGCACTGCCGTCAGGTGGGAAGCCGTCGCCGTAGGCCATCAGCCCCCAAGCCCGAAGACCTGCCAAAGTTCGTATTTCGGGCCGAGAGAAACCGGCCACGAAGTAGATGCTTACGCGAACTTAAGGATCTCTCATGTCCAAGACATTATTGGCGGCTGCCCTGTTGCCAACGGCGGCCTTTGCCCAGACCACCATCCCCGTCAATCCTACCCTGGTCATCACCGCCAATCGGGTGGAGCAACCCATCAGCTCGGTACTGGCTCCCGTTGTGGTGATCGATCGCGCCGAGATCGAATCCCGCCAGGTGCAGAGCTTGCCAGCGTTGCTGAAGACGCTGCCCGGCGTGCAGATCACCACCCTGGGTGGCCGAGGCCACATGAGCAGCCTGTTCATCCGTGGTACCAACTCCAACCATTCACTGGTGCTGATGAATGGGCGCCCCATCGCGGCCATGGTGGCCGGCACGCCGGATCTCAGCCAGATCCCGCTCGGCAATATCGAGCGCATCGAATATATCCGTGGCCCACGCGCGGCTGTGTATGGTTCCGATGCCATTGGCGGCGTTATCAACCTCATCACCAAAACATCCGCCAAAAATGGCAGCGAGACACACCTGAAGGGCGGTGCTGGCAGCAATGGTTATGGCCAAGGCGAGCTCAGAACGGTTCAGTCATTGGGTCAAAAAACCGATATGAACATGCTGATCGGCTACGAGCGTACCGATGGTTTTGATATTAAGGCACAAGATGGCTCTACCCCTATACAGCCTGATCGGGATGGGTTTGCTGGTTTGAATGGCCAGATTGGTCTGAATCACCGTTTCAATGATGCTTGGAGTGCCGACATTAACGCGCAGGGTTATAACAACCTCACTGATATAGATGGTGGTGAAGACTGGCTTGCGCCTGGCGTTCCATCATCAGATCAAAGTCGGGTTCAGGCTTTCCAATATGACGGTGGTCTCAAGTTCCAGAGTAAGGATCTGATCAGTCGATTTGAAGCCAGTTACGGTGAGAACAAGCTGAAGAACTGGCTGGAGAGTAATGGGGAAGAGACTGGCCAGCCCATTCATACAGGTTTGACACGCTTATCCTGGATCAATAGCTGGAGTGGTATTGAAGGGGTCAGCCTGACAGGCGGTGCAGATTGGCAGCGTGAGGAGATGAAGTCAGACTCTCGAGGGTCTAATAAAGCTTTCAATGCCCCCGACCGCGACAATACCGGCCTGTTTGCCGTAGGGAGCTACCGTTGGCAGGCGCTGCTGTGGGAGCTGTCAGGTCGTACCGATGACAACCAGCAATATGGTCGTCACAACACCTGGTCTGCCGCCAGCGGGCTGGATATCGATGAGAACCATAATGTCCGGCTGAGCTACGGCACCGGCTTCAAGGCGCCGACCTTCCTCGATCTCTACTATCCCGGTTATGAGAACCCGGATCTGAAGCCGGAAGAGAGCAAGAACCTGGAGCTGGACTTCTCTGGCCGTTATACCGCCTGGGATTGGTCAGTTAACCTCTATCGCAACCAGATCCAGAACCTGATTTCCTGCCAGAGTGCCTTCTCCAGCTGCAAACCGGACAACACGGATGCCGAGATCCGCGGCGTGGAGGTAGCGCTGGGGCTGGAAACCGGTCCGCTCCATCATGATCTGAGCTTCGATTACACCAAGACCGAAGACAAGAACGACGGCGATCAGCCGCTGCTGCGCCGCGCCAAGCAGAAGGCGAGCTGGCTGACACAGGCACAGCTGGGCCCGGTGGATCTGTCGACCGAGCTGCTCTACGTGGGCCAGCGTGACGACAAGAACTTCAGCAGCTTCCCCGCAGCGCGGGTGGTGCTGAGCTCTTACACCCTGGTCAATTTGGGGGCCAGCTACGAAGTGCTGCCACAGCTGACCCTGGGGGGACGCATCGACAACCTGTTTGACCGCGACTATGTGCCTGCCTATGGCTATGCGGCGGCGGGGACAGAGTTCAAGCTGACCGCCGATTACCGTCTCTGATCCCGCCTCTGCTTATATAGAGAGGAAAAAGCGAGGCCCCGCCATGTGCGGGGCCTTTTCTATTGGCGGCAGGGGGGAGTATGATCGCCGCCTCGCATCCAAGGGGGAGTTCAGGTGGCCAATATTCTCGTGTTCGACTCCGGTATGGGCGGCTTGACCGTCTATGGGGAGATCTGTCGCGCCCTGCCGGCACACAACTATTTCTACTGCTTCGACAACGCCCACTTCCCCTACGGTGAGCTGAGCGAGTCGGAACTGATTGCCGCCTGCACCCGTCTGGTCAGCCACATGGTGGCCGAACACGCCATCGACCTGGTGGTGATCGCCTGCAACACCGCCAGCACCATCGCCCTGCCATCCCTGCGCACCGAGTTGAGCATTCCAGTAGTGGGGGTGGTGCCCGCCATCAAACCCGCCGCCGCCCTGACCCGTAACGGCTACATCGGTCTGCTGGCAACGCCCGGCACCGTCAGCCGTGACTATACCCATGAACTCATCGCCCAGTTCGCCCCGGGCAAGCATGTGCTGCTGAAGGGGGCCACCGAACTGGTTATCGAAGCCGAGCGCAAGCTGGCGGGGTTGCCGGTCAATATGGCCCTGCTCAGAGAGGTGCTCGCAGACTGGATGGAAGGGGAGGAGAGGCCGGATACCCTGGTACTGGGATGTACCCACTTCCCCTTGCTCAACGAAGAGATCACACAGCTGATGCCGGAATGCCAACTGGTCGATTCGGGTCTTGCCGTGGCAAGGCGGGTGGCGCATCTGCTGGCGACACTGCCGGTCCAGGCACCTGGCGAGGGGACGGGACGTGCCTACTGCACGCGACTGGATGCTGGGGCCCAGAAACTGACAGCCCCCTTGCAAGCTTGGGGGCTGTCGTCACTCGAAGAGGTGGTGTACTGAATATCAGGCGTCGACGTCGTTGACGTCCTTCTCATCCCGGTCCCGCTTGTCATTAGCTTCACGCACTTTCAGGGTGCGCTGCTGATACTCCTTGTCATTGAGCGCGGCGATGGCCTTGGCCGCATCGGCGACAGGCATCTCCACAAACCCGAAGCCCCTGCGTTTGCCGGTGGCCTTGTCCTTCATCAGACGAACTGACAGTACCTGACCTTGCTCGGCAAAGAGTTCGCGCACCGCAATCTCGTTGGCGCGATAGGGCAGGTTGCCTACATATAAGGTACAGGTCTCCTGGCTGGTCGCCTGTTCGAGGGCGGTGGCAGGCGCACGGTTCAGGAAGAGCGGTACCACGAAACCGCCAATGGCCAGACCGGCGGCAAAAATGACTTCGACTTTCAGAGAGAACTGCAGGGCCTGGGCAACCAGATAGCCGAGCAGCGCCAATACCAGAGCAAGAACTGCTGCCTGCACATAAACGGGAAGCTTGGATAAATTCATCTTTAAAGACCTTTTGTAAATGAAAGCAAAAAAGGTGCAACACTCTATTCACCTCCATGGTAACCAGCTTTACGACCAGACGCTACCATGGACCACTTGAGGCAAATTATCCGCTTCAGTATGGCATTCCTTCAGCCAGGAAGATCCTGATAAATGCCAATAAAAGAGGGCTGAAATCATCAGCTTGTGGATAACATTGTATATATACACTGGGTAAGTTGTTTCTAACTGGATAATTTGAAGTTTCCGTGACTTTCTTCAAAAAATCCCTTGTCATCGTAACCGGCCTCCCTATAATGCGCCCCTACCAGCACGGCGGAACACGCCGAACAGATGAGCTAGCTTCCTTAGGAAGTGGGCGCCGAAAGAAAAGCGAAAACAATCGCTTGACTTTCGAAGTGAGGAGCGTAAGATGCGCCTCCTCAGCGCGATAAGCGTGACGCTCTTTAACAATTTGAATCAAGCAATCTGTGTGGGCACTCACAGCATCGAGCATCAAAAACAATTTTTGATTTTCAATGTCTGATGAAGTGACCAAAGCAACTTTTAAGTTGCAGCAGTTAATTCAGCAATTCATTGAGCCGCCTTTATAGGCAACCAAACTTAAATTGAAGAGTTTGATCATGGCTCAGATTGAACGCTGGCGGCAGGCCTAACACATGCAAGTCGAGCGGCAGCGGGAAAGTA
>NZ_JBFOCN010000001.1:0-2831 GCF_040907815.1 Aeromonas sp. s6 | reverse complement strand
GGTCTCCAACGGCCCTTTAGGACCCTCAAGGGGTCAGGGATGACTCATCTCAGGGCTCGCTTCCCGCTTAGATGCTTTCAGCGGTTATCGATTCCGAACTTAGCTACCGGGCAGTGCCACTGGCGTGACAACCCGAACACCAGAGGTTCGTTCACTCCGGTCCTCTCGTACTAGGAGCAACTCCCTTCAATCATCCAACGCCCACGGCAGATAGGGACCGAACTGTCTCACGACGTTCTGAACCCAGCTCGCGTACCACTTTAAATGGCGAACAGCCATACCCTTGGGACCGACTTCAGCCCCAGGATGTGATGAGCCGACATCGAGGTGCCAAACACCGCCGTCGATATGAACTCTTGGGCGGTATCAGCCTGTTATCCCCGGAGTACCTTTTATCCGTTGAGCGATGGCCCTTCCATTCAGAACCACCGGATCACTATGACCTACTTTCGTACCTGCTCGACCTGTCCGTCTCGCAGTTAAGCTGGCTTATGCCATTGCACTAACCTCCTGATGTCCGACCAGGATTAGCCAACCTTCGTGCTCCTCCGTTACTCTTTGGGAGGAGACCGCCCCAGTCAAACTACCCACCAGGCACTGTCCGCGAGCCCGATTCAGGGCCCTGCGTTAGAACATCAAACATACAAGGGTGGTATTTCAAGGACGGCTCCAGCGCAACTGGCGTCACGCCTTCAAAGCCTCCCACCTATCCTACACATGTAGGTTCAATGTTCAGTGCCAAGCTGTAGTAAAGGTTCACGGGGTCTTTCCGTCTAGCCGCGGGTACACCGCATCTTCACGGCGAATTCGATTTCACTGAGTCTCGGGTGGAGACAGCATGGCCATGGTTACACCATTCGTGCAGGTCGGAACTTACCCGACAAGGAATTTCGCTACCTTAGGACCGTTATAGTTACGGCCGCCGTTTACCGGGGCTTCGATCAAGAGCTTCGCTTGCGCTAACCCCATCAATTAACCTTCCGGCACCGGGCAGGTGTCACACCCTATACGTCCACTTTCGTGTTTGCAGAGTGCTGTGTTTTTGATAAACAGTCCCAGCCATCTGGTCACTGCGACTCCCGACAGCTCCATCCGCAAGGGACTTCACCATCAAGAGCGAACCTTCTCCCGAAGTTACGGTTCTATTTTGCCTAGTTCCTTCACCCGAGTTCTCTCAAGCGCCTTGGTATTCTCTACCCGACCACCTGTGTCGGTTTGGGGTACGATGACTTGTAATCTGAAGCTTAGAGGCTTTTCCTGGAAGCAGGGCATCAATGGCTTCCGCACCGTGGTGCGTTCGTCTCGTGTCTCAGTGTTGTGTCTCCGGATTTGCCTAGAAACACCACCTACGCACTTTCACCAGGACAACCGTCGCCTGGCCCACCTAGCCTTCTCCGTCCCCCCATCGCAATTACAAGTCGTGCAGGAATATTAACCTGCTTCCCATCGATTACGCCTTTCGGCCTCACCTTAGGGGTCGACTCACCCTGCCCCGATTAACGTTGGACAGGAACCCTTGGTCTTCCGGCGAGGAGGCTTTTCACCCCCTTTATCGTTACTTACGTCAGCATTCGCACTTCTGATATCTCCAGCATACCTCTCGATACACCTTCGCAGACTTACAGAACGCTCCCCTACCACTCACGCTTAGCGTGAATCCGCGGCTTCGGTGCCTGGTTTGAGCCCCGTTACATCTTCCGCGCAGGCCGACTCGACTAGTGAGCTATTACGCTTTCTTTAAATGATGGCTGCTTCTAAGCCAACATCCTAGCTGTCTGAGCCTTCCCACATCGTTTCCCACTTAACCAGAACTTTGGGACCTTAGCCGGCGGTCTGGGTTGTTTCCCTCTTCACGACGGACGTTAGCACCCGCCGTGTGTCTCCCGGATAGTACTTACTGGTATTCGGAGTTTGCATGGGGTTGGTAAGTCGGGATGACCCCCTAGCCCAAACAGTGCTCTACCCCCAGTAGTATTCGTCCGAGGCGCTACCTAAATAGCTTTCGGGGAGAACCAGCTATCTCCGAGTTTGATTGGCCTTTCACCCCCAGCCACAGGTCATCCCCTAACTTTGCAACGTTAGTGGGTTCGGTCCTCCAGTTGATGTTACTCAACCTTCAACCTGCCCATGGCTAGATCACCCGGTTTCGGGTCTACACCTTGCAACTAGACGCCCAGTTAAGACTCGGTTTCCCTACGGCTCCCCTATACGGTTAACCTCGCTACAAAATGTAAGTCGCTGACCCATTATACAAAAGGTACGCAGTCACCCCGAAGGGCTCCCACTGCTTGTACGTACACGGTTTCAGGTTCTATTTCACTCCCCTCACAGGGGTTCTTTTCGCCTTTCCCTCACGGTACTGGTTCACTATCGGTCAGTCAGGAGTATTTAGCCTTGGAGGATGGTCCCCCCATATTCAGACAGGATGTCACGTGTCCCGCCCTACTCGATTTCACATCAAGGTTGTTTTCGTGTACGGGGCTATCACCCTGTATCGCCGGCCTTTCCAGGACCGTTCCACTAACTTCCAAGATGCTTAAGGGCTAATCCCCGTTCGCTCGCCGCTACTGAGGGAATCTCGGTTGATTTCTTTTCCTCGGGGTACTTAGATGTTTCAGTTCTCCCGGTTCGCCTCGCTACGCTATGTATTCACGCAGCGATACCTAGCTTATGCTAAGTGGGTTTCCCCATTCGGAAATCCGTGAGTCGTAATGTCTCTTACCGACTGCTCACGGCTTATCGCAGGTTAGTACGTCCTTCATCGCCTCTGACTGCCAAGGCATCCACCATGTACGCTTAGTCACTTAACCATACAACCCCAAGAAGTGTCG